>NZ_JBSGYQ010000060.1:0-46745 GCF_053610585.1 Streptomyces sp. NPDC054887
GCCGCCCCCAGTGGGGGCGGCCGCCTTCCGCGTACGGGCTGCGACTTAGCTGAACGAGTCGCCGCAGGCGCAGGAGCCCGTGGCGTTCGGGTTGTCGATCGTGAAGCCCTGCTTCTCGATGGTGTCGACGAAGTCGATGGAGGCACCGCCCAGGTACGGGGCGCTCATGCGGTCGGTGACGACCTTGACGCCGTCGAAGTCCTTCACGACGTCGCCGTCGAGCGAGCGCTCGTCGAAGAAGAGCTGGTACCGCAGGCCGGAGCAGCCACCGGGCTGGACGGCGACGCGCAGCGCGAGGTCCTCCCGGCCTTCCTGGTCGAGCAGGGCCTTGACCTTGGCCGCGGCGGCGTCGGACAGGAGAATGCCGTCGCTCACGGTGGTCTTGTCGTCCTGAACGGACATCTACATCTCTCCCGGGTTGTACGGACTGCTTGCCGACGTATGCAACCGGCGCGGCCGCGGATTCATTCCGGGCCTGAGCGCTTGTCTTCCCATTCATGCTCGCACACCCCGCGCGAGAGGGGCACGGGGCGGGCGCGGGCGGCAATTCGTCACATCGACGACATCGGCATCGTCAAAGTGACGTGAAGCGGTTATGATAGATAACGTCAAATCGACGAAAAGCATGTTCGCAGACAAGAAAGGGTGCGTGTCGTGACCACCGCCCAGCCACTGGACGTCCAGCCGTCGCCGCTCGCTCTGCTGCTGCTCGGCCGCGAGGCCGACGCCAAGAGCGAGCGGGGTGTGGACTGCCCCGGCGACCTGCCTTCGCCCTCCGACCCGGACCTGGTGGAGCGCGCCCGCGCCGCCAAGGAGAAGCTCGGGGACAAGGTCTTCATCCTCGGTCACCACTACCAGCGTGACGAGGTCATCCAGTTCGCCGACGTCACCGGGGACTCCTTCAAGCTGGCCAAGGACGCGGCCGCCCGCCCGGAGGCCGAGTACATCGTCTTCTGCGGTGTCCACTTCATGGCCGAGTCCGCGGACATCCTGACGTCCGACGACCAGAAGGTGGTCCTGCCCGACCTGGCGGCCGGCTGCTCGATGGCCGACATGGCCACCGCCGAGCAGGTCGCCGAGTGCTGGGACGTGCTGACCGAGGCCGGGGTGGCCGAGCAGGTCGTGCCCGTCTCGTACATGAACTCCTCGGCCGACATCAAGGCGTTCACCGGCAAGCACGGCGGCACGATCTGCACCTCGTCGAACGCCAAGCGGGCGCTGGACTGGGCCTTCGAGCAGGGCGAGAAGGTGCTCTTCCTGCCGGACCAGCACCTCGGGCGCAACACCGCCGTGCGGGACATGGGCATGTCGCTGGACGACTGCGTCCTCTACAACCCGCACAAGCCGAACGGCGGCCTGACCGCCGAGGAGCTGCGGAACGCGAAGATGATCCTGTGGCGCGGGCACTGCTCGGTGCACGGGCGCTTCTCGGTCGAGTCCGTCAACGACGTGCGCGAGCGCATCCCGGGCGTCAACGTCCTGGTGCACCCCGAGTGCAAGCACGAGGTCGTGGCGGCGGCGGACTACGTCGGCTCGACGGAGTACATCATCAACATGCTGGAGGCGGCCCCGGCCGGCTCCAAGTGGGCCATCGGCACCGAGCTGAACCTGGTGCAGCGGCTCGCCAACCGGTTCGCGGCGCAGGACAAGGAGGTCGTCTTCCTCGACAAGACGGTCTGCTTCTGCTCGACGATGAACCGCATCGACCTGCCCCACCTGGTGTGGGCGCTGGAGTCGCTGGCCGAGGGCAACCTGGTCAACCGCATCGAGGTAGAGCGCGAGACCGAGCAGTTCGCCAAGCTGGCGCTGGAGCGGATGCTCGCCCTGCCGTAACGGCGCGCACGCACCCGCCGCACCCCGCCGCACCCCCTGACGCCCCGCCGCGTCAGGGGGTGCGGCCGTACTCCCGTCCTGCGACGGTGGAACGAGGAAGGGTGAGGACTATGGAGTACATGATCCAGATGAACGTGCCCGCCGACGAGTGGGACGGCCTGATGTCGTCGTTCTCCAAGGACGACATGCTGGCGATGTTCGCGCACATGGACGCGCTCAACCAGGAGATCGGCGCGGCGGGCGAGCTGGTGGAGGCCCGCGGCCTCGGCGGGCCCGGCATGGTCAAGACGGTACGGGCGACCGACGACGGACGGGCGAGGGTGACCGACGGGCCGGCCGCGCCGGGGCGGATCCTGGCCGGTTACTGGGTCGTCGACGTCAAGAACGAGGAACGGGCCCTGGAGATCGCCGCGCGGGCCTCGGCCTGTCCAGGACCCGGCGGCAGGCCGGGGAACGATCCGGTCGAGGTGCACGCGATCCCCGAGGGGCCGCCCGAGGCCCCCCAGGCGTGAACGGGGCGAGCCCCGGCCCCTGGTGAGGGGCCGGGGCTCGCTGCGGACCGCGGGCGGTCGTACGGTCAGACCTTCGCCGGGGCCTGCTCGTCCGATGCGGAGTCCGCCTGGGGCGGGACGCCGGACCCGGCGGCTCGCTTGGCCGCCTTCTTCCCGGCGCGGCGCTCCTTGCGGAGCTCCACCATCGCGTACAGCGTCGGCACCAGCAGCAGCGTCAGCAGGGTCGAGGTGATCAGGCCGCCGATCACCACGATCGCCAGCGGCTTGGAGATGAAGCCGCCCTCGCCGGTGATGCCGAGCGCCATGGGCAGCAGCGCGAAGATCGTCGCCAGTGCCGTCATGAGGATCGGGCGCAGGCGGTGCCGGCCGCCCTCCAGGACCGCTTCGACGACGCCCAGGCCCTGGGCCCGGTACTGGTTGATCAGGTCGATCAGGACGATCGCGTTGGTGACCACGATGCCGATGAGCATCAGCATGCCGATCATCGCCGGGACACCCATGGGCGTACCCGTGACGACCAGCAGGCCGATCGCGCCGGTCGCCGCGAACGGGATGGAGACCAGCAGGATCAGCGGCTGCACGAGCGAGCGGAACGTCGCCACGAGCAGCATGAACACGATCGCGATGGCCGCCAGCATGGCCAGACCGAGCTGGGCGAACGCCTCGTTCTGGTCGGCGGAGACACCGCCGATCTCGACGCTCGCGCCCGCCGGGAGCTTCTTCTTCAGCTCCGTGATCTCCGTCTGGAGCGCGGCGGTCACCGCGCCCGTGTTGTCGGCGGTCGGCTTGGCCGTGATCGTCGCGGCGCGGGCGCCGTCGATCCGGGTCATGGAGACCGGGCCGGCCACCAGCTTCACCTCGGCGATGTCACCGAGCTTCACCCGCCCGAGGTCGAGCTTCTTCAGCTCGTCCATGGTGGTCGCGGGCCTGGCCGACTTCACCACGATGTCGCGCTCGGTGTCCCCGATGACCGCCTTGCCCGAGGTGGTGCCGCGCACCGCCTGGGTGACGGCCCCGCCGAGGGTCCGCTGGTCGAAGCCCGCGGCGGCCGCCCTGTCGGTGGCCGTGACGGAGATCCGGGGCACGCTCTGGGCCAGGTCGCTCTGGACGTCGGTGACGTCGTCGAGCTCGGCGACCGCGTCCCGCACCTGCTCGGACGCCTTCTTCAGCACCTCGGCGTCGCCGGCCTTGACCACGACGCTCAGGTCCTGGCTGCCGAAGCCGCCGCCCGCGCCGATCGTGGTGTCCCCGATGCCGTCGAGCTTGCCCAGCTCCTCGTCGATGCGCTTCTGGGTGGCCTCGCTGTCGGAGGCGTCGTCCAGGGTCAGCTGGTACGTCGCCTGGTTGGCGCCGGTGCCGCCGCCGAAGGCGGCCGCGAACCCGGAGGAGCCGACCGTGACCTGGTAGTCCTTGATGGTGTCGATGGAGTCGAGCGCCTTCTCGACCTTCAGAGCCGCCTTGTTCGCCGCGTCGAGGCTGGTGCCCGGCTTCAGCTCCTGGGTGACGGACAGGGTGTCCTGCTCGCCCTCGTCCAGGAAGTTGGTCTTCAGCAGCGGGGCCATGGCGAACGTGCCGATGAGGACGACGACCGCGATGGCCAGGCTGGTCAGGCGGCGCCGGGTCGCGAAGCGCAGGACCGGCACGTACGTCCGCTGGAGCGGGCTGCGTGCCTCCTTCTCCTCCGCCGCGCGGCGCAGCTCCGCCGGATCGACGCCCTCGGAACCCTTGGGCGCGCGCAGGAACCAGTACGAGAAGACGGGGACGACCGTCAGGGACACCAGCAGCGAGGCGAGCAGGGCCGCGGTGACGGTGAGGGAGAACGAGCCGAACAGCTGGCCCACCATGCCACCGACGAGACCGATCGGCAGGAAGACGGCCACCGTGGTGAGCGTCGAGGCGGTGACCGCGCCGGCCACCTCCTTGACGGCGGTGACGATGGCGGAGTGCCGCTCCTCCCCGTACGCGAGGTGCCGCTTGATGTTCTCCAGGACCACGATCGAGTCGTCGACGACGCGGCCGATCGCGATGGTCAGCGCGCCGAGCGTGAGGACGTTGAGCGACAGGTCGCGGGTCCACAGCACGATCAGCGCGAGCACGACGGAGAGCGGGATGGAGACGGCGGTGACGAGCGTCGAGCGGAGCGACGCGAGGAAGACCAGGATGACGACGACGGCGAAGACCAGGCCGAGGGCGCCCTCGGTGGTCAGGCCGGAGATGGACTTGGAGACAGCCGGCCCCTGGTCGAAGACGACCGCGATCTCACTGCCGGAGCCGAGGCTGTCGCGCAGCTCGGGCAGCTTGTCCTTGACGGCGTCCGAGATGGCGACGGCGCTGCCGTCCTGGTCCATGGTGATGGCCAGCGACAGGCTGGGTTTGCCGTTGGTGCGGGTGATGGAGACCGCGGTGGCGGGCCGCTCCTCCACGGTGGCGACGTCGCCGAGGCGTACGGGCTTCGGGGGTTTGCCCTGGCCGGTGGGGGGCGCGGTGACGCGCAGGTCCTCGATCTGCTTCAGGGACGTGTAGCCGCCGCCGACCTGGACCGTGCGGCTCGCGCCGTCCTCGGCGAAGGAACCGGCCGGTACGGTGGCGCCGCCCGCCTGGAGGGCCTGGCCGAGGGCCGCGGCGTCGAGGCCGGCCGCGGCGAGCTTCCTGTCGTCGGGGGTGACGGCGACCTGGAGGTCGCGCACACCGTCGACGGTCACCTGGCCGACGCCGTCGATGTCCTCCAGTACGGGGACGACGCTGTTCTCCAGCCGGTCGGCGAGCGCCTGCTGGTCGAGGCCGGAGGTGGCGGCGAGCAGGACGGTCGGGATGTCGTCCGTCGAACCGGCCACGACCTGCGGGTCGACGTCCTCGGGGAGCTGGGCGCGGGAGCGGTTCACGGCCTGCTGGACGTCGGCGACGAGCTGCTTCGTGTCGTTGCCGTAGTCGAACTGGGCCATGATCACGGCGTTGCCCTCGCTCGCCGTGGAGTTGACGCCGGTGATGCCGTCGACTGCCTTGAGGTTGCTTTCGAGCGGTTCGACGACCTGCTTCTCGACCACGTCGGGGGACGCGCCCTGGTAGGGCGCCAGCACGGACACCATCGGGAACTCGATGGTGGGCAGCAGTTGCTGCTTCAGCTGCGGTATCGCGATGGCGCCGAAGACGATCGCGATGATCGACATCAGACCGATCAGCGCCCGCTGAGCGAGGCTGAATCTGGACAGCCAGGACATGGGTGAGTCTCTCTTCCGTGGCGTTCGAGGCAGGCGGGCACAGTGGCCCGCTTATACGATCAGCCATACGAAGAGGGCGATCCCTCGCTCCCAGGTCCCCTTCCTTACGCGGCGCGTACCGCGTCTGGAGTACGCGCCGCTACACCTTCACTCCACCCTCGGCCGGACGAGGCCCGACTCGTACGCGAATACCACCAATTGGGCGCGGTCGCGGGCCCCGAGCTTCGCCATCGCCCGGTTGACGTGCGTCTTGACGGTGAGCGGGCTGACGGCCAGCTGCTCGGCGATCTCGTCGTTGGAGTTGCCGCCCGCGACATGGACCAGGACCTCGCGTTCGCGCACCGTCAGCGCGGAGAGCCGGTCGGCGCGCGGTCCCGCGGCCTCGCCGTCGTCCGAAGTGCCCCCCTGCGCGAGGAACTTGGCGATCAGCCCCTTGGTCGCCACGGGCGAGAGCAGCGCCTCGCCGGCCGCCGCGATGCGGATGGCGTTGAGCAGTTCGTCCGGCTCCGCGCCCTTGCCGAGGAAGCCGGACGCTCCGGCGCGCAGCGACTGGACGACGTACTCGTCCACCTCGAACGTCGTGAGCATCACGACGCGCACGCCCGCCAGGTCCGGGTCCTCGCTGATCATCCGGGTGGCGGCGAGGCCGTCCGTACCGGGCATGCGGATGTCCATCAGGACGACGTCGGCGCGCAGCGAGCGGGCGAGCGCGACGGCCTCGGCGCCGTCCGCGGCCTCGCCGACGACCTCCATGTCGGGCTCGGAGTCGACGAGGACCCGGAACGCGCTGCGCAGCAGGGCCTGGTCGTCCGCCAGGAGGACCCGGATGCCGGTCGTGGCCGTCGTCACGCGTTCTCCACCGTCCTCTCCCCCGTGCGCACCTGGAACGGCAGGATCGCATGGACGCGGAATCCGCCGCCGTAGCGGGGCCCGGCGGTCAGGGTGCCGCCGAGGGCGGTGACGCGCTCCCGCATGCCGGTCAGGCCGTGGCCGCCACCGGTACCGGGGTCGTCGCCCACGGGCCCGGGCTCGCCGCCCCCGGCCCGCACGCCCCCGCCGTTGTCGATCACGGTGATCTCCGCGGAGGAGCCGACCCGTACGACGCTGACCTCGGCCCTGGCGTGCTCGCCCGCGTGCTTCTGCACGTTGGTCAGGGCCTCCTGGATGATCCGGTACGCCGCCAGGTCGACGGCGGCCGGCAGCGGCTCGCCCGCGGCCTTGTCCGGCCTGGCCACCTCGACCGGCAGGCCCGCGTTCCGGAAGGTGTCCAGGAGCTGGTCGAGGACGCCGAGGCCGGGCGCGGGCTCGGTCGGGGCCTCGGGATCGCCCGACTGGCGGAGCAGGCCGACGGTGGCCCGCAGTTCGTTCAGCGCCGAGCGGCTGGCCTCCCGTACGTGCGCGAGGGCTTCCTTGGCCTGGTCGGGGCGCTTGTCCATGACGTGGGCCGCGACGCCCGCCTGCACGTTGACCAGCGCGATGTGGTGCGCGACGACGTCGTGCAGGTCGCGGGCGATGCGCAGCCGCTCCTCGGCGACGCGGCGGCGGGCCTCCTCCTCGCGGGTGCGCTCCGCCCGCTCGGCGCGTTCGCGGATGGCGTCGACGAAGGCGCGGCGGCTGCGCACGGCGTCCCCGGCGGTCGCCCCGATGCCGGTCCAGGCGAAGATGCCGAGGTTCTCCTGGGAGTACCAGGGGCCGTCGCCGAAGCACATGGCCGCCGCGGTCAGGCCGGTCATCGTCAGCAGGCCGACGCGCCAGGTGGTGGGGCGGTCGGTGCGGGAGGCGACCGTGTAGAGCGCGATGACGGCGCTCATCGCGACGGGGGCGGGCGGGTCGCCCGCGACGAGTTCGGCGAGCGTGACCACACCGGTGAAGGCCAGTACGGCCAGGGGCCTGCGGCGGCGCAGGACCAGGGCGGCGGAGCCCAGCAGCATCAGGACCACGCTGCCCGCTCCCGGGGTGCGCGTGCCGAAGGTCGGCCCGTTCGGCCCGCCGTGCGGATCGGCGAAGGAGCCCGTCACCATCAGCACCAGCACGGCGGAGGCCAGGGCGGCGTCCAGGGCCAGGGGGTGGTCGTGGAGCCAGCGCCGGGAGCGGACCAGTCCCGTACCGAGGGCAGTCATGTCACGCAACGGTACGGCGTACGGGGACGGCGCGATGCCCCCGTGCCCCGGGCGTCGCCGGCGTACGGGGGCATCACGTGTCTGTCGTGGCTGGAGGGGCCGGGGCCCGGGCTCAGGCCGAGTCCGGGATCAGGCCGTCGTCGGTCAGCATCTCGCGGACCTCTTCGAGCGTCGCGTCCTCGGCCGGGAGGATCAGCTCGGAGGGTTCCAGCGACTCGTCGGCCAGCGGCTTCCCGAGACGGCGTACCGCCTCGAGCAGCGCGCCGAGCGTGCGCCGGAAGCCGGCCTCGTCCCCGCTCTCCATCTCGGCGAGCAGTTCGTCGTCGAGTGTGCCGAGTTCGGCGAGGTGGCTGCCGGCCACCTCGACCTGGCCCTCCCCCATGATCCGTACGATCACGACGTGCTCCTTCGCGGAATGCGGGAATGCAAGAACGCGGGAACGCGGAGACGATGCGTGTGCGGCGGCCTACTGCTTGTCGAACCGGTGCTGGCCCTGCGGGGCCTGCGTCCCGTCCTGCGCGCCGCCTTCGAGCGCCTGCTGCTGCGCCGTCGAACCGCCCGCCAGCTCGGCCTTCATGCGCTGGAGCTCCAGCTCCACATCCGTACCACCGGAGATGCGGTCCAGCTCGGCGGCGATGTCGTCCTTCGCCATCCCGGACGGGTCGTCCAGGGCGCCGGAGGCCAGCAGCTCGTCGATCGCGCCGGCCCGCGCCTGCAACTGCGCGGTCTTGTCCTCGGCCCGCTGGATGGCCAGGCCGACGTCGCCCATCTCCTCGGAGATGCCCGAGAACGCCTCGCCGATGCGGGTCTGCGCCTGTGCGGCGGTGTACGTGGCCTTGATGGTCTCCTTCTTCGTGCGGAAGGCGTCGACCTTGGCCTGGAGGCGCTGCGCGGCGAGCGTCAGCTTCTCCTCCTCGCCCTGGAGCGTCTGGTGCTGCGTCTCCAGGTCGGTCACCTGCTGCTGCAGCGCGGCACGGCGGGACAGCGCCTCGCGGGCGAGGTCCTCCCGGCCGAGCGCGAGCGCCTTGCGGCCCTGGTCCTCCAGCTTGGAGGACTGGCCCTGCAACTGGTTCAGCTGCAGTTCGAGCCGCTTGCGCGACGTCGCCACATCGGCGACACCGCGGCGCACCTTCTGAAGCAGCTCCAGCTGCTTCTGGTACGAGTAATCGAGGGTCTCGCGCGGATCCTCGGCCCGGTCAAGGGCCTTGTTTGCCTTCGCGCGGAAGATCATCCCCATACGCTTCATGACACCGCTCATGGGCTTCGCGCGCCCCCTTCTGACGGACTACGGACTCCAGCTCCAGCACTTGAACCCACACTACGGGCCCTGCGTCCATTACCGCACTGTTCGCGGGCCGATGTGCTCCTCCTCCAGGACGACTGCCGTCGGCCGGGCTCCGGCTCAGGGAGTAGGAGGCGGTCGGGGAAACGGACCGTTGCGGGATCGTTCCCGCCCGGGCTGGGGTCCATGCGCCCCACCCCGTACCCTTGGGCTTTGTGTTCCGTAGCCGTTCCTCCAAGGAAGAGAAGGCCCCCACCGACAAGGTGCAGGTGGACCTCTCCAAGCAGCCCCGTGATCCGCAGGCCCCGAAGGGCCGCCCCACCCCGAAGCGCGCTGTCGCACAGTCGCAGCGCCGCAACGGTGCGGTGGCTCCGTCGAACCGCAAGGAGGCGATGAAGCGTCAGCGCGAGGCCCGCCGTGCGGACCTGGCCCGGCAGCGGGAGGCACTGGCGAGCGGCGACGAGCGCTACCTGCCGGCCCGCGACAAGGGCCCCGTACGCCGTTTCGTCCGCGATTTCGTCGACTCGCGCTTCTGCGTGGCCGAGTTCTTCCTGCCGCTCGCGGTGGTGATCCTCGTCCTGAGCATGATCCGCGTCAACAACATCCAGAACATCGCGCTGCTGCTGTGGCTCGGCGTGATCGTGATGATCGTCATCGACTCGATCGGGCTGGTCGTCCGGCTCAAGAAGCAGCTCAACCAGCGCTTCCCGAACGAGCCGAAGCGCGGCGCCGTCGCCTACGGCCTGATGCGCACTCTCCAGATGCGCCGCCTGCGCCTGCCGAAGCCCCAGGTCAAGCGCGGGGATCGGCCCTGAGCGCGGACGATCTCACAGGCATCTCCCGGTTCGAGGGCGCGGCGGCCGACTGGCTGAAGGGCATCGGCACCCTGCGGGACACCGTTCGCCAGGAACTGGTCGCGCGCCAGCTCGACGAGCAGATATCGGCCCGCTTCCCGGTGGGCCGGCGGCTCGCCGTGCTCGACGTGGGCATGGGGCAGGGCACCCAGGCCCTGCGCCTGGCCCGTGCCGGTCACAAGGTGACCGGTCTGGAGTCCGACCCGCAGATGCTCGTCGCGGCGCGCGAGGCGCTGGCCGGCGAGCCCGAGGGCATCCGGGAGCGGGTCCGCCTGGTCGAGGGCGACGGCCTGGAGACCGGCGTGCACTTCCTGCCCGGCAGCTTCGACGTGGTGCTGTGCCACGGGGTGCTGATGTACGTCGAGGAGCCCGACGCCATGGTGGCGGGCCTGGGCAGGATGCTGGCGCCCGGCGGGCTGCTCTCCCTGCTCGTACGGAACGCCGACGCCCTCGCGATGCGGCCGGGGCTGGCCGGGGACTGGTCCGGGGCGCTCGCCGCGTTCGACTCGGACGCGTACACCAGCCGGCTCGGCCTGCGGGTGCGGGCCGACCGCCTCGACGCCCTGACGTCGACGCTAGCCGGGATAGCCGCCCCGCTGCACGCCTGGTACGGCGTGCGGGTCTTCACCGACAACGCGGAGGGCGACGCCAACGACGCCTCGCGGCTCGCGCCCGAGGAACTCGAGCGCGTTCTGGCCCTGGAGGACCGGGCAGGGCGGACCGACCCGTACCGCGGGGTCGCGGCGCTGCTGCACCTGTGCGGCGTACGGGGCTGACCCGGCCGACCGGCGGGACCCGTCCCAGGCGCCGCTGACCCGGCGGGGCCCTTCGACGACGACCCCGCCCCTCCCCCGGCGGACGACCCCTCCGACGGACGCCCCTCGGCGCAGACCCTCGGACGGACCGGCCCCTGCGACGCCGGTGCGTGGGGCTCGGCGGCCCGCGACGCCCGTGCGGTGAACCTCCGACTTGGCCGGACGGCCTCATCGCGGACCGGCCACCCAGCGACGCCAGTCCGGCGGGCCCACCCGCCGGCGACGGCCGTGCGGCGGACCTCCGACCAGTCCGTGGGCCGGGGTGGGGCCTCCAGGCCGCTCCGGCCGGATTCCCCCACTGTCGACCGGCCACCCAGCGACGCCCGTCCGGCGGCCCACCGGCCCCGGCGCCCCTCCGATGGACCTTTCCCGCGGGCCGCGGATTCCCCCGAAAGGGAGACTCCAGGCATGGACGCATCACGTACCCCCGGCTGTGCGCGCCGCCGGATCGCGCTGCTCCCGACCGCCGCGGCCTGCGCGATCGTACTGGCCTGTCTGAGCGGGTGTTCCGGCTCCCCGGCGGCGTCCGCGCGGGCGGAGGCGGGGGCGCCGGTGGCGCGGCAGGACCTGGAGAGCGACTACCAGAAGGTGATCAGGGACGTCCTGCCGTCGGTCGTCCAGATCGACGCCTCCGAGAGCCTGGGCTCCGGTGTCGTGTACGACGACCGGGGCCATGTCGTCACCAACGCGCACGTGGTGGGCCGCGAGCGGAACTTCAAGGTCACGGCCGCCACCGGCGGCGCGGCGATCGGCGCCCGGCTCGTCGCCGCGTACCCGGAGCAGGACCTCGCCGTGATCAGGATGGACAGCGTCCCCGACGGGCTGCGGCCGGCCAGGTTCGCGGACTCCTCGCGCGTCGAGGCGGGGCAGATCGTGCTGGCGATGGGCAGCCCGCTCGGCCTGTCCAGCAGCGTCACGCAGGGCATCGTCTCGGCCGTCGGCAGGACGGTGAGCGAGGGGCGTTCGGGCGGCGGCACGGGCGCGACCCTCGCCAACCTCGTCCAGACCTCGGCGGCGATCAACCCAGGCAACAGCGGCGGGGCGCTGGTCGACCTCGACAGCGAGGTCGTCGGCATCCCGACGCTGGCGGCCACCGACCCGGAGACGGGCGGCGGCACGGCGCCGGGCATCGGCTTCGCGATCCCCGCCTCGACGGTGCGGACGATCGCCGGCCAGATCGTCCGGGACGGCAGGGTCACCGACTCGGGGCGGGCGGCGCTCGACATCACGGGCCGAACGGTGCTGAACGACGACTTCCGCCCGGCGGGCGTGGCCGTCGTGTCGGCCGAGCGGGGCGGCGCGGCGGCGGACGCCGGCATGCGGGCGGGGGACGTCATCACGGCGCTCGACGGCGAGGAGATCACGACGATCACCTCACTGGCGGAGGCCCTGGCCCCGCACAAGCCCGGCGACCGGGTCCGGGTGGACTACCTGCGCGGCGAAGAACGCCGCACGGCGCGGGTGACGCTGGGCGAGATCTGAACACTTTGCCTCGGCGGACACCGTACGGACCCCGCCTGCCTGCGGTACGCCCAAGGCCGGGGCCACAGTTGTACGCACCCGTCCGACCCCAGCGACGGCCGGGGGCCACGGTCGTAACGGCTCCCTCGCAAGCCGTGCGACGGCCAGGGCTGCGGCGTGAGCGTCCGCCGAGCCGTACGGCGGTGGGGCTGTCGGTGTTCGGGCCCGCGGGGCTGTCCGGCGGACATGCCCCCTGGCCCGTGCCCGCCCGGCCGCCGGCCGGTGAGACGGCCGGCGGCCGGTACGTCAGGCCTCTTCCGCGTGCAGGTTCATCGGGCCGTAGATCTTCGTGCCGTCGTCGAAGAGCACCACCTGGTCGGCGCCGCCCTCGACCAGGTCCTTCCAGACCTCGCCGATCCACGACTCCGCGTCGCCCTGCGTCGTGAACTCCTCCGGCACCACCGCCGGCTGGACCTCCGTACCGTCGGCCTTCTCGAACCGCCACGTCCACGCCATGTCGCCTCCCGGGTCCCACCCGTGCCTTCGTCCAGCACAGCCTGCTCCGCAGCGTAGCCGGGCGCGCACCACCGGCGGGGACGCGGGAGGATCATCCTCGTGGAACTGACTCTCCTCGGCACGGGGGCCCCGGCCGGCCTGCCCCGCCCCGACTGTCCCTGCGCCTCGTGCGCCACCGCCCGCGGCGGACTGGCCCGGGCGGCGACCGCGCTGCTCGTGGACGGCGCCCTGCTGCTCGATCTGACCCCGGGGGCCGCGCTGGCCGCCGCCCGTGCCGGGCGCTCGCTGTCCGGCGTACGGCAGGTGCTGCTGACGCACCCGCACGACGGGCCCCCGATGGAGCTGCCGCCCGGGCTGCCCGCGGCGGGGCGGGTGCCGGACGGGCGGGAGCTGACGCTCATCAGCGGACACCGGGTGCGGGCGGTGCCGATGGACTCGCCCGGCACGGGGTACGAGGTGACCTCGCCCGACGGCGAGCTGCTGCTCTACCTGCCGCCGGGCGGCGCGCCTGCCGGGGGGACGACGGACGGCCGTACGTACGACATGGTCGTCGCCGACGTCACGGGCCGGCCGGACGCGCTGGCGCGGCTCCGGGCGGCGGGGGCCGTCGGAGCGACCACGGACGTCGTCGCCGTACACCTCGACCACGACGTGCCGCCGGGCCCGGAGCTGGAACGGCGGCTCGCGGCGGCGGGTGCGCGGGTGGTGCCGGACGGGACGACGGTGATCGTCGGGGAGTACCACGCGGTGCCCGACGTACCGCGCCGGACGCTGGTGCTGGGCGGGGCGCGGTCGGGCAAGTCGGTGGAGGCGGAGCGGCGGCTGGAGACGTTTCCCGAAGTGGTGTACGTCGCCACGGGCGGGACCCGGGAGGGCGACGCCGAGTGGGCACAACGCGTGGGGCTGCACCGGGACCGGCGCCCGGGCGCGTGGCGCACCGAGGAGACGTGCGAGCTGGCTCCGCTGCTGGCGGCGGACGGGCCGCCGCTGCTGATCGACTGCCTGGCGCTGTGGCTGACCGACGCGATGGACCGGGTGGGGGCGTGGGACGACGCCACGTGGGCGGCGGAGGGCCGGCGGGCGCTGGGGGAACGGGTGACGGAACTGGTGGAGGCGGTACGGGCCACGCGGCGGACCGTGGTGGCGGTGAGCAACGAGGTCGGCTCGGGCGTCGTCCCGGCCACCGCGAGCGGCCGCCGCTTCCGCGACGAACTGGGCCGCCTGAACGCCGCGTTCGCCGGTGAGTGCGAACAGGTGCTGCTCGTGGTGGCGGGGCAGGCGGTGATGCTGCGGGGCTGAACGGGACGGCGAAGCCGCGCCCGCCCCGGCGCCGGGCCGCCGCCCGTACCTCGGGCGCGGAAGCGCAACGGTGGTGGCCGGTCGGCCGGCCACCACCCCGACGTGGGCGATGTGCCGGCACGGACGACCGACCACGACCGCCGGCGCGGGCAGGATGTGCCGGTACGTACGACCAGCCGCCGTCGTGGCCGACCGGATGTGGGTGCTCGCCGGCAACCGGTCGGCACGGGCGTACGACCACGGCCGCCACCCGCCGCCAACTGACCGAGGCACAGGCGTACGGGGCGCGGCCAGGCGTTCGTGGCCGCCGATTCGTGCGAGCTTCGGCGGGCGTTGGCCGGCGGCGACTCGTGCGGCTCAAGTGGTCGTTGGTGACCACTGACCCGCGCGGGGGGCGTGCCGGTACTGTTCGACGAATGAGCTCGCTTAACCTCGACGACTTCTCCGACCTGATCGAACGCCCCGACGGCGGCGTCCGGCGCGATGCCGAGGAACGCCGCGAGCGCCTGATCGTGCCGCCGGGCGCGCTCGGCCGGCTCGACGAGCTGGGTGAGTGGCTGTCGGCCGCGCAGGCGTCCGTGCGGGTCAAGCCCGTCGAACGGCCCCGCGTGGTCCTGTTCGCCGGCGACCACGGCGTCGCGGGGCTGGGCGTCTCCGGCCGGCCCGCGGGCGGCGCGCACCGGCTCGTACGCGCCGTGCTGGACGGCGAGAGTCCCGTCGCCGTACTGGCCCGCCGGGCCGGCGCCACCGTGCGCGTGGTCGACGCCGGGCTCGACTGCGATCCGCAGCTGCTGCCGGAGGACGTCGTGCGCCACCGGGTTCGGCGCGGCTCCGGGCGCATCGACGTCGAGGACGCGCTCACCGCGGAGGAGGCCGAGCAGGCCGTCCGCCTCGGCATGGCGATCGCCGACGAGGAGGCCGACTCCGGCACCGACCTCGTCGTACTCGGTGATCTGAGCGTCGGCGGCACCACCGCCGCCGCCACCCTGATCGCCGCCCTGTGCGGCACCGACGCGTCCGTGGTCACGGGCCGCGGCGGCATCCCCATCGACGACCTGGCGTGGATGCGCAAGTGCGCCGCCATCCGGGACGCGCTGCGCCGGGCGCGGCCCGTACTGGGCGACCAGCTGGAACTGCTGGCGACCGTGGGGGGCGCCGACATCGCCGCGGCGACCGGCTTCCTCCTCCAGTGCGCTGTGCGGCGTACGCCCGTGATCCTCGACGGCGTGGTGTCCGCCGCCTGCGCCCTGGTGGCGCAGCGCGCCGCGTTCCGGGCGCCCGACTGGTGGCTCGCGGGTCAGGTGAGCGGTGAGCCGGGCCAGGCGAAGGCACTGGACCGGATGGCGCTCAACCCGCTGCTCGACCAGGGCGTCACTGTGGGGGAGGGAACCGGGGCACTGCTCGCGCTCCCGCTCGTACAGGCTGCCGCCGCTCTCGCGGCGGAGCTGCCCGAGCGGGCGGCGGAGGCGGAGGCGACGGACGGGACGGACGGGGCCGGCGAGGACGCGGCCGACCGGGACGGAACCGCCGGCGGGGGAACGGGTGGGGAAGAGCGCCGCCCCGCCGACGGCGACGCCGTCCCCGGCGAGGCGGCCGTCGAGATCGGGAGCGCGACGGACTGACCGTGTGTGCGGTCGGCGACGACCGGCCGCACCCACGCTCCCGACGGCGTAATGCCCCATATCATCGCCTTTCATGGGAGAAGTCCGCTTGGTCACCGAAGGAACGAACCGAACGAGTCCCCCGAGCCCTCCGCACCCGGCGGACAAGAGCGGCCACCCCCGCTCGCGCCGCGCCGCGGCGTGCGCCGTCTGGTATCTGCGCGTCGTGACGTTCGTCAACTTCCTGAGCGGGGTGTGGGTTTCGCTCGGCCAGGACCTGCGGCGCCACAACACCGACGACTACTTCACCCCGTACCTGCTGACGGCGGGCTTCGCCTCCGGCGTCTTCACGCTCTTCCTGGCGATCACCATGCGGCGCCGCAAGCGTGCCGCGTGGATCCTCAACCTGGCGCTCGGCGGAAGCTTCCTGCTGCTCTTCGCCCTGGCGATGCTGTTCCCCGAGGTCCGGCAGTACTGGCAGAACTGGGTCTCCCTGATCCTCACCGCCGCCTTCGTGCTGGCCCTGCTGCTCGGCCGGCGCGAGTTCTACGCCAAGGGCGACCGCTCCAACCCCGTGCTGGCCGCCGCCGTCGCCCTCGGCGGGCTGCTCGTCACGTCCCTGATCGCCGCGTTCCTCGTGACGGTCAGCAACACCGCACCGGACGACGCCAGGTCCTCGTTCCCCGACCGCTGGCGGTACGGCGTGATGCGGCTGGTGTCGCTGGCCCCCGACGACGCCCGCTTCCAGGGCATCACCACGCCGGGCTGGGTCAACGTCACCATCAACGTCATGAGCACGCTGCTGCTTCTCGCCGTGCTGTACGCCGCCTTCCGCTCCCGCCGGACCGTAGACCCGCTCACCGAGGAGGACGAGGCCCGACTGCGCGCCCTGCTCGACCGGTTCGGCGACCGCGACTCGCTCGGCTACTTCGCGCTGCGCCGCGAGAAGAGCGCCGTCTGGTCCCCCACCGGCAAGGCCGCGGTCACGTACCGGGTCGTCGGCGGTGTGTCGCTGGCGTCGGGCGACCCGATCGGCGACCCGGAGGCGTGGCCCGGCGCGATCGAACCGTGGCTGGCCGAGGCCCGGGCCCACGGCTGGATCCCCGCCGTGATGGGCGCGAGCGAGGAGGGCGGCATCATCTACGCCCGGCACGGCCTGGACGCCCTCGAACTGGGCGACGAGGCGATCGTCGAGATCGACGAGTTCACTCTGGAGGGGCGTGCCATGCGGACCGTGCGCCAGGCGTACAACCGCGTGAAGCGGGCCGGTTACACGGTCCGCATCCGCCGGCACGCGGACATCCCCGACGCCGAGATGGCCGAGCTGCTGCGCAGGGCCGACGACTGGCGCGACGGGGAGACCGAGCGCGGCTTCTCGATGGCGCTGGGCCGGCTCGGGGATCCGGCGGACGGGCAGTGCGTGATGCTCGAATGCACCGACGGGCAGGGAGAGCTGAGGGCTGTACTGAGCTTCGTGCCGTGGGGGCCGCACGGCCTGTCCCTCGACCTGATGCGGCGTGACCGGGACTCCGAGAACGGCCTGATGGAGTTCATGGTCATCGAACTGCTCCAGTCCGCCGAGAAGATCGGCACCACACAGGTCTCGCTGAACTTCGCGATGTTCAGGTCCGTCTTCGAACGCGGCTCGAAGCTGGGCGCGGGGCCGGTGCTGCGGATGTGGCGCTCCCTGCTCAGCTTCTTCTCGCGCTGGTGGCAGATCGAGTCGCTGTACCGCGCCAACGCCAAGTACCGGCCGATCTGGGAGCCGCGGTTCATGCTCTTCGAGAAGAGTTCCGACCTGCTGCGCATCGGCCTCGCCTCGGCCCGCGCCGAGGGGTTCCTGGAGGCGCCGGGGCTGCCCGGGTGGATGCACCGCAAGCACCTGGAGACCCACCGGTGACGCGCGCGGTCACTTCCGGCCGGGCGAGGGCGCCCCGCCGTCCGCGGGTGGCGGAGTCCCGCCGCCCGTGCCGGACGACGGCGTCCGGTCGGGGGTCCCGCCGATCAGGTCCTGGAACCTGCGGCTGATCCCCGACCACCGGCGGTCGTGGTGCCACAGCCGCAGCGCCGCCCGGGCGCGGGCCTTCGGACGGCGGCGGTAGACGCGTGCGGCCCAGGGGGAGCCCGGCTTGGCCAGCCGGACGGCGCCGACCAGCGCGACGAGGGGCACGACCGCGCCGAACAGCGCGGTGAAGAGCTTGCCCTTGGTGAGCGCGACGAGCGCCAGGAGGAAGTTGACGCACACGTTGAGGACGAGCACGCCGCGCCCCTGCTCCTCGTCGGGCGTCAGTTCGTCGACGCCGAACGGCACGGACCCGATGAGGACCAGGCCGACGAGGGCGGCGGTGACCACGACGACCTCGACGCTCTGACGGCCCTGTTCGCTCCAGTAGACGTCGTCGAGGTGCAGGACCAGGGCGAACTCGTCGAGGACCAGCCCGGCGCCGATCCCGAAGATCACCGCGCACAGCGCCGAACTGACGCCGTGCGCGCCGGTGGCCACCGCCCCGAAGCCTCCGACGGTCATGAGGATCACGCCGGGGACCACGTGGTGGATGTGCAGGCCGCCCGGGGAGACGTTCCGGAAGGGGCCGCGGCCCGCGCGGATCAGCCGGGTGATGGTGCGGGTGATCAGGAACGTCAGGACGAAGGACGACAGGGCGAGCAGCAGGGGGAGTTTCCCCGGCTCCACGATGTTGCGATACCACCAGTGACCCATGCCACTCGCTTCCCTCTGGGCGCTTTTGTGCGTTATGCGCAACTTACCGGCCGCGCCGGGCGACTAGCGTGCGCGCCGTGACCTCTCTCCTCGCCGCGGCCTCCCTCCTCGGGGACGGCATACGTTTCGCCTTCGGCACGCTCACCGTGTTCCCCGTACGCCTGACACGGTGGGACCGGGAGGCGGCGCGCGCCGGGATGCTGTGCGCCCCGCTGGCCGGGCTCGCGGTGGGCCTCGGCGCGGCGGCCGCGGGCGGCGTCCTGCTGCTGCTCGGGGCGGGGCCGCTGCTCGCCGCCGTGGCGAGCGCCGCCGTACCCGCCGTCCTCAGCCGCGGCCTGCACCTCGACGGCCTCGCCGACACCGCCGACGGCCTGGGCAGCGGCAGACCGGCCGAAGAGGCGCTGCGCGTCATGAAGCAGTCGGACATCGGCCCGTTCGGCGTCATCACGCTGCTGTTCACGCTCCTCGCCCAGGTCGCCGCGCTGTACGAGCTGTACGCCGCCGGGTGGGCGCACGGCGCGGCGGGGACCGCCGTCTCGGCCGTCGCCGCCCGCCTCGCCCTGACGCTCGCCAGCCGTACGGGGGTTCCCCCGGCCCGTCCCGACGGGCTGGGCGCGGCGGTCGCGGGGACCGTACCGGCGTGGGCGGCGTACGCCCTGGCGGCCACGGTGGCGGCCGGCTGCGCGGCCGGCGCGGGCGCGGCGTACGGCCCGTACGCCGGGCTGCGGTACGCCGCCGCCGTGCTGCTCGCACTCGGTGTGGCGCACCTGCTGCTGCGGCACTGCGTGCGGCGGTTCGGCGGGGTCACGGGCGACGTCTTCGGCGGCGTGGCGGAGACGGCGGCGACGGCGGCACTGGTGGCCCTGGTGCTGGGGTGACGGGCGGGCACCGCCGCCGCGGGGCCCGTCCGCCGCTTGGCGGCGTGCGGGCGGACAGGCGCGCGGGCCGGCTCAGTCGCAGGGTTCGCGCCACACCCCGAGGTCGTACTTCTTCAGCATCGAGCTGAGCCCCAACTCGCGCGAGCGGGGGCAGAAGCGGCTGGTCGGCAGCTCGTACTCGACGTGGAAGACCGCCTTGCCGGCCCGCACGAACGGTGTCAGCTCCCCGCACTCGTCGTATTGGGCGCACTGCTCGTTGACCGCGAAGTCGAAGTCGTCGACCAGCTCCGGGATCTGGTCGAGGTCGTTCTTGAGGCCGACGGACAGGCCCCTGTCGTGTGCGAGGCGGGCGATCAGGCGGTTGTAGCGGAGCTGGTCGTCGGCGGTGAGGGGGAAGCCGGTGCGATTGCGGTAGCCGTCCATGTTGTCGGGCTCGACCGCGTCGAAACCCTTGTCGCGGCAGATGTCCATGCGGCGGGCCATCAGGGGCTCCAGGACGTCGGTACGGCGGATGTCGAGCCAGCGCTCGCCCTTCCAGCCGTTGCCCCGGCCCAGTACCGACTTCGGAAACGCGCCGGCGTCCGGCCGGAACTCCTCCCACGCGCCGGTCGACAGGTAGCAGACGACCTTGCGGCCGCGGCGGTGCAGGTCGGCGACGGCGGAGGCGGGATGGTCGAAGCCGTCGATGTCGTACACCGGTACGTCGACGGTGGGATCGAGCGCGCCGCTGAGCTGCCACTGCCAGGCGACACCGGGCTCCGGCCGCCACCGGTCGCTCCTCGCGCCGCGGTCGTCGGGCGCGGGGGAGCCCCCGCCCGTACAGCCGGCGAGCAGCAGCAGCGGAAGCAGGAGCAGGGCGGTGCGCGGTCTCACGGGGCCTCCAGGGCGTGCGGCAACGTCCCCCAGGGGTGGGGCGCCCCGCCGGGTACGACGCAGCCGACGGCGGCGGTGAACGCGGCGGCGGGCGGCGCGGCGTACACGAGGTGGCACACGCGCTCGCGGGAGCGCGGGGCAGCCGCCGGGGAGCGGGCCTCCGGGCTTTCGCGGTACGTCTCCCAGGTGCCCTCGAACGTCACGAGCAGGTCGGCGAGCCGGCGGTAGCCGGGGTCGGGGCGGACGCCGTGGTTGAGGACGACGGTGGCCGAGCCGGCCGCGCGCGCGGCGGCGGCCAGCCCGCGGTAGTGGGGCAGCGCCTCGGGGCCGGAGGCCGCCTGGTCGAGGAACGCGCCGTCCGCGCCGTACCAGTCGCGGTGCCGGAGCAGGTCGCGGACGACGGCGGTGTGCGGGCGGCGCGCGTAGTCGGTGTCGGTGTACCCGAGGACGCGTACGCCCGCCGCGCGCAGGCGCGCGGACACGGCGGCGAACGCGGGGTCGGGTGCTTCGCCGGGGCCGTCGGCCGGGTTGAGCACGACGCCGTACAGGCGGGAGGCCGCGCGGAGCAGGCTCTCCCAGGCGTCCGGGCGTTCGGCGGGGTGCTCGTAGAAGGGCACGAGCAGATTCTTCACCCGCTCATTCTCAGGGACGGTGGGACGTGGCACGACCCAGGCGTACGCAGACCAGGGCGGTCAGCAGCGCCGCCGAGGCCAAGGGGACGCCGAGCGCGGCGATCGCGGGCACGGGCGGGTCCGCGAAGACCGCGGCCGTCTGGAGGAGCGCGGCCGCGCCGCAGACGGTCGCCGCGGCGCTCACCGCCCCGAACGCCTGGAGCAGGAGGCCCGTCCACAGCGTGACGCCGGTGAGCAGCAGCCCGGTCGCGCGGCCCGTGTCCGGCACCGGCGCGCCGATCCACACCAGGGTCGTCGCGGCGAGCAGGGCGAACAGGACGGCGAGGTAGGTCCCCAGGCACCGGCCGAGGACCAGGGTGGCGGCGCGCCGGAAGGACCGCGCGGTGGCGCTCCCCCGCAGCGCCGCGTCGCACCCGCGCCGGAACCGGTACAGGAGCCACTCGGCCGGCCCCATGCTGAGCGTGAGCGCGACGGCTCCGGGGGCGGCGACGACACCGGTGCCGGCGTCCCCGGCGAGCGTGTTGCGGAGCACCGCGTGCAGGACGAGCGTTCCGGTGGCGAGGCCGAAGACGGCGTACGGCACGGAGCGGAGCAGCGACGGCCCCGGCACGCGGTCGGGCGCGGCGGCGGCCGGGCCCCCGGACACCGGGGACGGGGACCCGGCGCGCCGCACCTCCCGGAACGCGGCCGTCAGCACCGCCGCCCCCGAGACCGCCAGCAGCGCCGCCCTGGCCGCGCCCGGGACGTCCAGCACCGGCGTCAGTGCGGCGCCCGCCGTCATCGGGGCCAGCGCGTACAGCAGCAGGCGCTCGCGGCCCAGCACGAGCAGCGCCGTCGCCGCGCCCTGGTACAGCGCCTGGGCGGTGGCGAACGCCGCCGCCCCGCCGTCCCCCGGCCCCGCGACGGCGAGCGCGGCCACCGTCCCCAGCAGGGCGCCCGCCGGGGCGCCGGCCGCCAGGGTGCGGGCCGCCGGCCGGCGCCCGCCGGTGCCGAGCCGGGTGTACGCGCGGTGGGCCAGCGCCTGGTTCCACGCCCAGCCGGCGAGCGTTCCCACCAGCAGCACGCCCGTCCCGGCGGGCAGGCCGCCCCCGGCGCCCGGCGGGGCCGCCAGGAAGGGCGCCCCCAGCACGTACGCGAGCCCCGGCAGCGCGAACACCAGCCCGCGCAGCAGGCATCCGGCGAGGCCCATGTCCCAGGGCCCCGCCGCGGCCGGCGCCGCCGCCGGCTCGGGGTAGGCGCGGGGCACCCGGGCGAACAGGGCCTCGGCCAGCGCGAAGGAGCTGTCGCGGCCGTAGGTGCGGCGGATGTGGTCGTCCGTCATCCCGTCGGCCTCCAGGACCGCCGCGATCTCGTCGGGGTGGACGGCGGCCGCCGCCGACTCCCCCAGGCGGTCGGCCAGTTCGTCCAGGGGGTCGGCCGCCCACCTCGGCCGCTGTCCCGGCACGTGCGGCGGCGCCTCGGGGCGGGTGCCGACGCCGCCCGCCTCCGGTCCGGCGGGGCCGCCCGTCACGCCGCCCCGTTCTTCGTGAGGTCGGTCCTCCAGGCGTTGCCGAGTGCGGCCGCCCAGTCGGCGTGCGAGACGGCGGCAGAGGCGGCGGCAGGTGCGAGCGGGGGTTCGGCGGGGGCGACGGCCGCGGCGGGAGCTACGGCGAGCAGGCCCGACGCGTCGGGCAGGCCGTCCAGTTCGTGGTAGATCCGGCGGAAGCCCTCCACCGACCGGCGCAGGGTGAACAGGTCGACCACGCGCTGCCGCGCGAGCCGCCCGAGTCCGGTCCGCCGGGCGTCGTCGGCCATCAGGTCGAGCACCGCCCGCGCCATAGCCGCGGGTTCGCGCGGCGGCACCACGATCCCGGTGTCGCCCACGGCCTCCCGTACGCCGCCGACGTCCGTCGACACCGTCGTCCGGCCGCACGACATCGCTTCGAGGATGCTGAAGGGGAAGCCCTCGCTGATGCTGGAAAGCATCACGATGTGCCCGGCCCCGTAGGCGCGGGCCACGTCGGACACGCGGCCCTCGAAGGTGATGCCGTCGGTGACCCCGAGCTCCGCCGCCAGCTCGTCCAGCCGGGCGCGGTACGCCTCCCCGCCCTCCGGCACCCCGCCGAACAGCCGCAGCCGCAGCCTCGGGAGCCGGGCGCGGGCGAGCGCGTAGGCCCGTACGAGCGTCTCCAGGTCCTTGATGGGGTCGACGCGGCCGGCCCAGGTGAGGGTGGGTACGTCCGGCTCGGGCCCGGCGTACGGGAAGAGGTGCGGGTCGACGCCGTTGTAGACGGTGCGGATGCGGTCGGCGGGCGCGCCGCCGCGCTCCTCCCACCGGCGGTTGTACTGGTTGCAGGGCGTGATCAGGTCGGCCTCCCGGTAGCCGAGCGAGTTCAGCTCGCGGTAGAAGCCGAGGAGCAGCGCCTTGACCGGCCAGCGCTCGCCGGCCGTGCGCTGCCCGAGGTAGCGCTCGCGCAGGTAGATGCCGTGTTCGGTGAGGAGGAACGGCGCGCCGTCGAAGTGCTTGGCGGTGAGCGCGGGGAGGGTGGCGAGGCCGCTGCTGACGGCGTGCGCGACGCTGCCCGCGGGGATGCGGGTGGCCAGCGGGCGCAGCAGGTGCTCCAGCAGGTCGCTCGCGGTGAGCGCGTCGTGCAGCGTCGGTCCGGCGCGGGCCGTCGCCAGGTGCCGCATGGTCCAGACCCTGGTGAGGGTCCGCAGGGCCGCCTCCGAGCGCAGGGCGCGGGTCAGCCGGCCGTGGCGGGCGAGTGCGGCGAGCACGTACAGCTCGTGGCCGAAGTCGCAGCCGGCCTCCGGGTCGAGCACGGCGAGCAGGAAGCGTTCGTACGCGCCGAGGAAGCGGTGGCGTTCGCGGCCGATGAGGGGTCGCGGGGTGCGTCCCCCGGCCCGCGTCTCGGCTCCCCAGAGCGGAACGGCCGTGTGCCGCCGGACGTTGGGCGGCAGCTCCCAGGTGACGGGTTCGCGCCCGCTGCCGGTGAGCGAGACGAGGTGGAAATCCACGTCGGGCATCCCCCGTACGAGCTGGTCGCACCAGGTGCTGACGCCGCCCTGGACGTGCGGGTAGGTGCCTTCGGTGAGCATGCTGACGTGGAGCCCGCGGCTCATGTTCGTGTCCCCCCAGGACGGTGTGCGGGGCCGGGTGCTGGTGGTCGGTCAGCTCGGCGGGCCGGGCAGGCGGACGGGGCCGCCCGGGTGGCGGGCAGGCGGACGGGCCGCCCGGTGGTCGGCCGGGCGGCCGGGTGGCGGACCGGTCAGGCCGGGAGCCGGAGCGTGACCGCCTGCTGGAGCGATTCGGGCGCCGTCCAGGCCGAGCGCGTTCCCGCGTACGACGTCCCGAACACGTTGGTCCCGACGAGGAGTTGCTTGCGGGTGCCCTCCGGCGCGGTGACCGGCGCCACGACCCCCGCGGGCGCCTTGACCGTGACGGTCGTGCCGATGCGGTACGCCGTGACCCTGCCGTCCGCGAGCGCCTTGTCCCACGCGGCGCGGCGGGAGAGCTCAAGACCGGCGTCCCGGTGGCGCGGGTTGACCACCGGGGTGTTGTCCGCGAAGAGGGCGCGGTAGTCGCCGAGCACGCGGTCCAGGACGGGGTAGAGGATCCGCTCCTCGGCCAGGTTGGACTGGTGGACGTAGTGCGGGCGCGGGTCGTTGGCGATGACGTGGCCGAGCGCCGTGCGTGCCTCCTGGGGCGCGATGTGCGCCGCGTAGCCGGTCGCCGGGTCGAGCGGCCGGTCCAGGCACGTGGAGCCGGGGTTGGTCTCGCAGACGCCGCTGCCGCCGTCGGCCCTGCTCGTGTAGACCCAGTTGTACTCGTCGGTCATCTCGGCGGCGGTGCCGACGTTGTAGTAGACGTTCATCGGGTGGCGCGGCACGGTGAGCGCGTTGCCCACGGCCCGCTGGCCCGGCTCGCGCGAGTTGTCGCTCGCCACCCACTTCACGCCGCTGTCGGCGAACGCGCCGGCCAGGTTGGGGTTGTCCACCGGCTGCTGCGGCAGCGTCTTCAGCCCCGAGTGCTCCCCGGTGACCAGCTCGGCCCGGTCGACGGCGATGCCCTTGTTCACCGCCCAGGCGTGGTTGTTCCTGATCTGGGCGGTGATCGCGGAGCGGCTCATCCACAGCGTGCTTCCCGCGGCGTTCTTCGCGCACTGCCAGGGCACGGTCGAGGTGTCCTGCACACAGCCGAGGAACGGGTGGGTGTACGTGTGGTTCACCCAGCGGTACTTCGCCCGGTCGGCCAGCAGCTGGGCGGTGAGCGGGTCGGCGCCGCCGTTCGCGGTCTTCCACGCCTCGCCGGAACCCGCGTTGTAGACCATGTCGAGGGTGAAGCCGGCGTTCTGCTGCCACTC
Source organism: Streptomyces sp. NPDC054887 (assembly GCF_053610585.1). Taxonomy (NCBI): domain Bacteria; kingdom Bacillati; phylum Actinomycetota; class Actinomycetes; order Kitasatosporales; family Streptomycetaceae; genus Streptomyces; species Streptomyces sp. NPDC054887. The sequence goes on from NZ_JBSGYQ010000060.1 coordinate 24,957, forward strand.
TGCGGCGTACCGGGCGTCCGCCGCGGTCATCCGGATCGGCGTGGTGCCCTCGCCCTCGCCGTTCCCGCAGTCGAAGTCGCCGGGGGTGCAGTTGAGCTCGGTGTCCCAGCGGCTGTCGGGCGCGAAGACGTCGTCGACGTGCACCGAGAAGTAGTTGCGGCTCTGCCCGAGGTGGACGCCCTGGGTGAGCCATTCGACGATGCCCCGGGCGAGCAGCCGGAACTGCCGCTGGTGCCGGTTGTAGGCGAAGGTGACGACCAGCTCGCGGCGTCCGTCGTGCGCGTACTCGCCGATGAGGCTGGCGCGCCCGCCGTCCCCGGCCACCGGCATGTCGAGGTAGCTGGTGTAGCCCTCGCGGGGCCGGCCCGCGTACCCGTAGCTCTCGCCGACGGACGGCGAGTTGTCCTCGAACTCGACGGCGCCGTCGAGGTAGCCGAAGGGGCCGGCCTTCCCCGCCGGGGTCACCGCGGCCTTCACCCCGTCGAGCGGCCCGGCGTACCCGCCGTCGCTCGTGTAGTCGAGGCCGACGCCCGGATGCGCCCAGCTGTACGCGTCGACCTGCGGGACGCCGTAGGTCCGCTCGTAGGCCGCGAGGGCCTCGGACTCGGCGGAGCCCGCGCCGAACGGGTCAGCGGCGGGCAGCACGACCCCCTGGTACTTGGCGCGCGGCCGGCCGTCCACCGTGTCCGCGAGGAAGGCCGCGTCGATGACCGGCCGCCCCGGCTGGTCGAGCCGTACGACGGTGTACGGGACACCGGTGCCGCGCAGCTCCGACTCGACCGCGTCCACCGCGTCGCCCCCGTCGTCGACGACGAGCACCCGCAGGTCGACGCGCGGCACGGTGGCCGCTCCCGCGCCGGTCGGCGGCGCCGTCACGGCGAGCAGTCCGCCCACCAGCAGGGCCGCTCCGGTTCTGCCCATACGCCTCTTGTACGCCATGGCGCACCCTCCCCAGACCGGTCGCCGCACGAAAGAATCGGCGGACGATGTGTGCACATCACGCCCAGCGAGGAACGGTCACTTGCCGGATCGCCACGAGTGTGACGGAGACCTCATCGCCCGTATCGCAAACCTGGGAAGGACACCTCTGATGAGTGAACTGCTCGCTGCTGTGATCGAACGGCGCAACCGCGCGTAGGCTCGGCCCTGGCGCTCGTCCGGCCGTGCTGCCCGGCCACCGGGCCACCAGGACACCGGCGCCGGGCACGGCCGACCCCACCCCATCGGCCGAAGAACTCAACGGAAGCGAGATTTCACCACCGTGACTGCTCTCACTCTCAGCACTTCGGGCGCGGCCGCGCTGCGCGCCGACGCCATCGTCGTCGGTGTGGCGAAGGGCGCCGGATCGAAGTCCGGTGACCTGGTCGTGGCACCCGGCGCCGAGGCCGTGGACAAGGCGTTCGACGGAAAGCTCGCCTCCGTCCTGCAGACCCTGGGCGCCACAGGCGGCGAGGGCGAGGTCACCAAGCTGCCCGCGCCCTCCGGCTTCAAGTCGCCGGTCGTTCTGGCCGTCGGCCTGGGCGCGGCCCTGGAGAAGGACGACGCGTACGGCGCCGAGGCCCTGCGCCGCGCGGCCGGCGCCGCAGCCCGCGCGCTGAGCGGCACCAAGAAGGCCGGCTTCGCACTGCCCGTCGAGGCCGTCGAGGACGCCGCCGCCGTCGCGGAGGGCGCCCTGCTCGGTGCGTACGCCTTCACCGCTTACCAGGGCGGCGAGAAGGACGGCAAGGGCGAGAAGGGCGCGGGCAAGGGCGCGAAGCAGCCGCTCGCCGAGGTCGTCGTGCTCGGCGGCAAGCCGCGCGACAAGGCGTTCAAGGCGGCCGTGGAGCGCGCCCTCGCGCTGACCGAGGAGATCAACCGCGCCCGCGACCTGGTCAACACCCCGCCGAACGACCTGTACCCCGAGTCCTTCGCCGCCGTGGCCGCCGCCGCGGGCAAGGAGCACGGCCTCAAGGTCCAGGTGCTCGACGAGAAGTCGCTCGCCAAGGGCGGCTACGGCGGCATCCTGGGCGTCGGCCAGGGCTCCGAGCACGGCCCGCGCCTGGTGAAGCTCGCGTACACGCACCCCAAGGCGGAGAAGACCCTGGCCTTCGTCGGCAAGGGCATCACCTACGACTCGGGCGGCATCTCGCTCAAGCCGGCCGGCCACAACGAGACGATGAAGTGCGACATGGCGGGCGCCGCCGCCGTGTTCGCCGCCGTCGTCACCGCCGCCCGCCTCGGCCTGCGGGTGAACGTCACCGGCTGGCTGGCGCTCGCCGAGAACATGCCGTCCGGCACGGCCACCCGCCCCGGCGACGTGCTGCGCATGTACAGCGGCAAGACCGTCGAGGTGCTCAACACGGACGCCGAGGGCCGCCTGGTCCTGGCCGACGCGCTGACCCGCGCCTCGGAGGAGCGCCCGGACGCGATCGTCGACGTGGCGACCCTGACCGGCGCGATGGTGCTGGCGCTGGGCAACCGCACCTTCGGGATCATGGGCAACGACGAGTCGTTCCGTACGGCCGTCCACGAGATCGCGGAGGAGGCCGGCGAGCAGTCGTGGCCGATGCCGATGCCGGCCGAGCTGCGCAAGGGCATGGACTCCGCGACGGCCGACATCGCCAACATGGGTGAGCGGATGGGCGGCGGCCTGGTCGCCGGTCTGTTCCTCCAGGAGTTCGTCGGCGACGACATCGCCTGGGCGCACCTGGACATCGCCGGTCCGGCCTACAACGACGGCGGCCCGTTCGGCTACACCCCCAAGGGCGGCACCGGCTCGGCGGTCCGCACCCTGGTGTCGCTCGCGGAGCGCACCGCCGCCGGGGACCTCGGCTGATCCGCGCGCTTGCGCCGTAGGTACGGTCGTACGGTCCCGGGCTCGCGTCCGGGGCCGTACGCGCGACCGGACGCACGCAGGAATACGTACGTCCGATTTCGCCTTCAACGAAATCCGCACAGCCGTACACCCCAGTAACCCGAGACGGGCGGTCCCGCGTCCGTCTCGGACCCTGGCCCCACGTCCCGCCGTCCGTCAACAAGTGCGAAGATGGGTTCTCGGCAGGACAGGGCCCCCACCACAGGGCCGAATAAAAGCGGCCGAACACCAGCCGCCGCCCGGTCGACGACCGGCGACCGGCGCACATGCATGGAGGACGTGACGTGGCGAACGACGCCAGCACCGTTTTCGACCTAGTGATCCTCGGCGGTGGCAGCGGCGGGTACGCCGCGGCGCTGCGCGGAGCGCAGCTGGGCCTGGACGTCGCCCTGATCGAGAAGAACAAGCTCGGCGGCACCTGCCTGCACAACGGCTGCATCCCGACGAAGGCGCTGCTGCACGCGGGCGAGATCGCCGACCAGGCGCGCGAGTCCGAGCAGTTCGGCGTCAAGGCCACCTTCGACGGCGTCGACATGGCGGGCGTCCACAAGTACAAGGACGACGTGATCGCCGGCCTGTACAAGGGGCTGCAGGGCCTGGTCGCCTCGCGCAAGGTGACGTACATCGAGGGCGAGGGCAAGCTCTCCTCCCCCACCTCCGTCGACGTCAACGGTCAGCGCATCCAGGGCCGCCACGTCCTGCTGGCGACCGGCTCCGTGCCGAAGTCGCTGCCGGGCCTGGAGATCGACGGCAACCGCATCATCTCCTCGGACCACGCGCTGACGCTGGACCGCGTCCCGAAGTCCGCGATCGTGCTCGGCGGCGGCGTCATCGGCGTCGAGTTCGCCTCCGCGTGGAAGTCCTTCGGCACCGACGTCACCATCGTCGAGGGCCTGAAGCACCTCGTGCCGGTCGAGGACGAGAACAGCTCGAAGCTGCTGGAGCGCGCTTTCCGCAAGCGCGGCATCAACTTCTCGCTCGGCGCCTTCTTCGAGAAGGCGGAGTACACCGCCGACGGCGTCAAGGTGACCCTGGCCAACGGCAAGGAGTTCGAGGCCGAGCTGCTGCTCGTCGCGATCGGCCGCGGCCCGGTGTCGCAGGGGCTCGGCTACGAGGAGCAGGGCGTCGCGATGGACCGCGGCTACGTCCTCGTCGACGAGTACATGCAGACCAACGTGCCCACCATCTCGGCCGTCGGCGACCTCGTCCCCACCCTCCAGCTCGCGCACGTCGGCTTCGCCGAGGGCATGCTGGTCGCGGAGCGCCTGGCCGGTCTGAAGACCGTTCCGGTCGACTACGACGGTGTGCCGCGCGTCACGTACTGCCACCCCGAGGTCGCTTCCGTCGGCATCACCGAGGCCAAGGCCAAGGAGATCTACGGTGCGGACAAGGTCGTCGCTCTGAAGTACAACCTCGCGGGCAACGGCAAGAGCAAGATCCTGAAGACCGCGGGCGAGATCAAGCTCGTCCAGGTCAAGGACGGTGCCGTGGTCGGCGTCCACATGGTCGGTGACCGTATGGGCGAGCAGGTCGGCGAGGCTCAGCTGATCTACAACTGGGAGGCGCTGCCGGCCGAGGTCGCGCAGCTCATCCACGCCCACCCGACGCAGAACGAGGCGATGGGCGAGGCCCACCTGGCCCTCGCGGGCAAGCCTCTCCACTCCCACGACTGATTCAGTCCGGGCGCGACGACCACTTCCGCAATTCGTAAGGAGCAACAGAAACCATGCCGGTTTCCGTAACCCTTCCGGCGCTCGGCGAGAGCGTCACCGAGGGCACCGTCACCCGTTGGCTCAAGGCCGAGGGTGAGCGCGTCGAGGCCGACGAGCCGCTGCTCGAGGTCTCGACCGACAAGGTCGACACCGAGATCCCGGCCCCCGCCGCCGGCATCCTCGCGTCCATCAAGGTCGCCGAGGACGAGACGGTGGAGGTCGGCGCCGAGCTGGCCGTCATCGACGACGGCACGGGGGCGCCCGCCGAGGCCCCCGCCCCGGCCGCCGCCGAGGCGCCCGCCGAGGCTCCGGCCCCGGCCGCCGCCGAGCCCCAGCCCGAGGCCGCTCCGGCCCCGGCCCCCGCCGCTGAGGCCCCCGCCGCCGCCCCGGCCGGCGGCGCCTCCGGTACCGACGTGGTGCTGCCCGCACTGGGCGAGTCGGTCACCGAGGGCACCGTCACCCGCTGGCTCAAGGAGGTCGGCGAGGAGGTCGCGGAGGACGAGCCGCTGCTCGAGGTCTCGACCGACAAGGTCGACACCGAGATCCCCTCCCCGGCCGCCGGCACGCTGCTGGAGATCCTGGTCGGCGAGGACGAGACCGCCGAGGTCGGCGCGAAGCTCGCCGTCATCGGCGCCGCGGGCGCGGCCCCGGCCGCCGCCCCGGCACAGGAGGCCCCGGCCCCCGCCGCCGCTCCGGCTCCCGAGCCCGCCGCCGCTCCGGCTCCCGCTCCGGCTCCGGCCGAGGCCGCCGTTCAGGCTCCGGCTCCGGCCCAGCCCGCTCCGGCCGCCCCCGCGCCGGCTCCCGCGGCCCCGGCTCCCGCGGCCCCGGCTCCGGCCGCCGCCGCTCCGGCCGCCCCCGCCCCCGCCGCCCCCTCCACGGGCGACGCGGACGGTGCGTACGTGACCCCGCTGGTCCGTAAGCTCGCCGCCGAGAACAGCGTCGACCTGGGTTCGGTCAAGGGCACCGGCGTCGGTGGCCGTATCCGCAAGCAGGACGTCGTGGCCGCCGCGGAGGCCGCCAGGGCCGCTGCCGCCGCCCCGGCTCCGGCCGCCCCGGCCGCCGCCTCGAAGGCTCCGTCGCTCGAGGCGTCCCCGCTGCGCGGTCAGACGGTCAAGATGACGCGCATGCGCAAGGTCATCGGCGACAACATGATGAAGGCCCTGCACACGCAGGCCCAGCTGACCTCGGTCGTCGAGGTCGACATCACGAAGCTGATGAAGCTGCGCAACAGGGCGAAGGACGCGTTCGCCGCCCGCGAGGGCGTCAAGCTGTCCCCGATGCCGTTCTTCGTCAAGGCCGCGGCCCAGGCGCTGAAGGCGTACCCGGTCGTCAACGCCCGGATCAACGAGGACGAGGGCACGATCACCTACTTCGACACCGAGAACATCGGTATCGCGGTGGACGCCGAGAAGGGTCTGATGACCCCGGTCATCAAGGGAGCGGGCGACCTCAACCTCGCCGGCATCTCCAAGAAGACCGCCGAGCTGGCCGGCAAGGCCCGCTCCGGCAAGATCAGCCCGGACGAGATGTCCGGCGCGACCTTCACGATCAGCAACACCGGTTCGCGCGGTGCGCTGTTCGACACGGTCATCGTGCCGCCGAACCAGGTCGCCATCCTGGGCATCGGCGCCACCGTCAAGCGCCCGGTGGTCATCAACCGCCCGGACCTCGGCGAGACCATCGCGATCCGTGACATGACGTACCTGGCTCTCTCCTACGACCACCGCCTGGTCGACGGCGCCGACGCGGCCCGTTACCTGACGGCCGTCAAGGCGATCCTGGAGGCCGGCGAGTTCGAGGTCGAGCTCGGCCTGTAACGCTCGTCTCACCAGCGTCGGCGCCCCCGTCCGGAGTCCTCCGGGCGGGGGCGCCGCCGTATGGTCTAGAGACCGAACACGGCTTGAAGGAGCGCTTCATGACCCCGCCCGTCGTCCACTCGCTGCGCGAGCAGATCCGCGAGCACATCGTGGAGGGGATCGTCAGCGGGCGCTGGAAGCCGGGTGAGCGGATCGTGGAGCGCCGGATCGCGACCGAGCTGGAGGTCAGCCAGACGCCCGTACGGGAGGCCCTGCGCGAGCTGGAGTCGCTGCGGCTGATCGAGTCCGCCCCCAACAAGGGCGTACGGGTGCGGAACCTCACGGCGGCCGACCTGGAGGAGAGCTATCCGGTACGGGCCGGCCTGGAGCAGATCGCCGCCGAGCTGGCGGCGTCCACGCTGGCGCAGGACTGCTCGGCGCTGGAGCCCCATGTGACGGCCCTGTACGAGGCGGACCGCACGGCGGACGGAACGGCGCAGGTGCGCCACACGGTGGCCTTCCACCGCGAGCTGGTGCGCGCGGCCGACAACAGCGTCCTGCTGCACACCTGGGAGGGCCTGGGCATCGAGGTGTTCACCGCGCTGTCGATCCGCTGGCTCGGCACGGTCCAGAAGTCGTACGCCGAGGAGCACGAGGCCCTGGTGCAGGCGTTCCGCCGCCGTGATCCGGACATCGGCACCCTGGTGAAGGCGCACGTCCTGGGCTGCGCGCCGCGCGCGTGACGCCCTGCGGTGCGGGGCGGCCACGGCCGCCCGTACCACCCGGAATGCCGCGAAAGGGTGCGGCACCCGGTGCCCTATTTCGCGGCACGGAATGCCAATTTCGGTGTACGGAGAAGTTTTTCGCCTCCAGGCTTTGATCGATCATCGATCAGGGACTTACAGTCGTCGGCGGGTCCACCGACCCGCCGCCCTGTCCTGCCAGACAAGGCACCCCTTTTCTCCACCCCCCTCCTGTCCGGAAGGCGGCCATCATGACCGACCCCGTAGGCATCTCTCCGAGCGAGCTCGACCAGCTCCCGGACCGTGACACCGAGGAGACCGCCGAATGGGCGGCCTCCCTCGACGCCGTCACCAAGGCCGCCGGCCCCCAGCGGGCCGCCTACCTGATGCGCCGCACGCTCCAGCACGCCGAAGGCGCCGGCATCGCGCTGCCCAAGCTGCTGGAGACGGACTACGTCAACACCATCCCGACCCACGCCGAGCCCGCCTTCGACGGCGACGAGGCGATGGAAGCCCGGATCACCGCCTGGAACCGCTGGAACGCAGCCGCCATGGTCACGCGCGGCTCCCGCTTCGGCGTCGGCGGCCACATCGCCACCTTCGCGTCCGCCGCCTGGCTGTACGAGACCGGCTTCAACCACTTCTTCCGCGGCAAGGAGGGCGACGGCTCGGGCGACCAGCTCTACATCCAGGGCCACGCCTCCCCCGGCATATACGCCCGCGCCTTCCTCGACGGCCGCCTGAACGAGGCGCAGCTCGACCGCTTCCGCCAGGAGTCCGGCGGCGACGGCCTGCCCTCGTACCCGCACCCGCGCCGCCTGCCCTGGCTGTGGGAGTTCCCGACCGTGTCGATGGGCCTCGGCCCGCTCTCCGCGATCTACCAGGCGCGCTTCAACCGCTACCTCACCAACCGCAACATCAAGGACACCTCGAACTCCCACGTCTGGGCGTTCCTCGGTGACGGCGAGATGGACGAGCCCGAGGCCACCGCGGCCCTCGCGCTCGCCGCCCGCGAGCAGCTGGACAACCTGACGTTCGTCATCAACTGCAACCTCCAGCGCCTCGACGGCCCGGTCCGCGCCAACTTCCGTGTGGTGCAGGAGCTGGAGGGCCAGTTCCGTGGCGCCGGCTGGAACGTCGTCAAGTCGCTCTGGGGCTCCGCCTGGGACGAGCTGTTCCAGCTCGACACCAGGGGCGCGCTGCTGCGCCGCCTGCGCGAGGTGCCGGACGCCCAGTTCCAGACGTACGCGACCCGCGACGCCGCCTACATCCGCCAGCACTTCTTCGGCTCCGAGCCGGCGCTCGTCGAGCTGGGGAAGCTGCTGACCGACGCCAAGATCGCCGAGTGCTTCCACACCTCGCGCGGCGGCCACGAGGCCCGCAAGGTGTACGCGGCGTACAAGGCGGCCGTGGAGTTCAAGGGCGCGCCGACGGTGATCCTCGCGCAGACCGTGAAGGGCTACACGCTCGGCCCGGGCTTCGAGTCGAAGAACGCCAACCACCAGATGAAGAAGCTCTCCGGCAAGGAGTTCCGCGCCATGCGGGACCTGCTGGAGCTGCCGATCCCCGACGCGAAGCTCGACGAGGACCTCGTCCCGTACGGCCACCCCGGAGCCGACTCCCCCGAGGTGCGCTACCTCCAGGAGCGCCGTGCGGCGCTCGGCGGCCCGGCCCCGGCCCGCCGGGTGCACGCCGTCTCGCTGCCCGAGCCCTCCGAGCGGGCGTTCAGCGCCCTGCTGAAGGGGTCGGGCAAGCAGGAGATGGCCACCACCATGGCCTTCGTGCGCCTGGCGAAGGAGCTGATGCGGGACAAGGAGACCGGCAGGCGCTGGGTGCCGATCGTCCCCGACGAGGCGCGCACGTTCGGCATGGAGTCGCTGTTCCCGTCGGCCGGCATCTACTCGCCGCTGGGTCAGACGTACGAGCCGGTCGACCGCGACCAGCTCATGTACTACAAGGAAGCCAAGGACGGCCAGATCCTCAACGAGGGGATCACCGAGGCCGGCGCCATGGCCGACTTCATCGCCGCCGCCTCGTCGTACGCGACGCACGGCGAGCCGATGATCCCGTTCTACATCTTCTACTCGATGTTCGGCTGGCAGCGCACCGCCGACCAGATGTGGCAGCTCGCCGACCAGCTCGGCAAGGGCTTCATCGTCGGCGCGACCGCCGGCCGTACGACCCTGACGGGCGAGGGCCTCCAGCACGCGGACGGCCACTCGCACCTGATCGCGTCCACCAACCCGGCGTCGCTCAACTACGACCCGGCGTTCGCGTACGAGGTCGCGGTCATCGTCAAGGACGGCCTGCGCAGGATGTACGGCCCCCAGGCCGAGGACGTCTTCTACTACCTGACCGTCTACAACGAGCCGAAGCCGCAGCCCGCCATGCCCCCGGGCGTGGAGGAGGGCATCGTCAAGGGCCTCTACCGCTTCAAGGAAGCGGCGAACGCCACCGCCGACACCCCGCGCGTCCAGCTGCTCGGCTCCGGCACGGCGATCCACTGGGCCCTGGAGGCGCAGGAGCTGCTCGCCGCCGACTGGGGCGTCGCGGCCGACGTCTGGTCCGCCACCTCGTGGGGCGAGCTGCGCCGGGACGCGCTGGAGTGCGACGAGGCGCTGCTGCGCGGCGAGGTGCGCACGCCGTACGTCACGCAGGCGCTGGAGGGCGCGCCCGGCCCGGTCCTCGCGGTGAGCGACTGGATGCGCCAGGTCCCGGACCAGATCAGCCAGTGGGTCGAGCAGGACTACTCCTCGCTCGGCACGGACGGCTTCGGCCTCTCGGACACCCGCGAGGCGGCCCGCCGCCACTTCGGCGTCGACGCCCAGTCGATCGTGGTCGCCGCCCTGGCCCAGCTCACCCGCCGCGGCGAGGTGCCGGCCTCGGCGGTCAAGGAAGCACGGGAGCGGTACGGGCTGTAACCCGTACGACGACGGCCGCGGGCGGGACCGGGCAGGGGTGGGCAAGAGACCCCGGTCGGCGCCCCCACACGCGCCCGCCACCCGGCACAATGGCCGCCATGCGCGCAGCCCGCCTCATCAAAATGGTGCTTCTGCTCCAGTCCCGCCCCTCCATGACCGCCGGCGAACTGGCCCGTGAGCTGGAGGTCTCGGAGCGCACCATCACGCGGGACGCGCAAGCCCTTTCCGAGGCGGGCGTGCCGGTGTACGCGGACCGGGGACGGACCGGCGGGTACCGGCTCATCGGCGGCTACCGCACCCGGCTGACCGGGCTCGCCCGCAGTGAGGCCGAGGCGCTGTTCCTGTCGGGCCTGCCGCACGCGCTGCGCGAGATGGGGCTCGACGACGCGGCGTCGGCGGCCAGGCTGAAGGTTTCGGCGGCGCTGCTGCCGTCGCTGCGGGACGCCTCCGACACGGCCGCCCAGCGGTTCCACCTCGACGCCCCGGGCTGGTACCAGGAGCCCAGGACGCCCGAGCTGCTGCCGACGATCGCGGAAGCCGTCTGGGACGACCGGATGATCACCGGCCGCTACCGGCGCGGCCACGACCGCGAGGTCGAGCGGGAACTCGCCCCGTACGGTCTCGTACTCAAGGCCGGCGTCTGGTACCTGTGCGCCCGCTCGGGCGAGGAGTTCCGGGTGTACCGGATCGACCGGTTCGCCGCCGTGGCCGTCTCCGAGGAGCGCTTCGTACGGGACGAGAGTTTCGTGCTGCCGGAGTTCTGGGAGGAGCGGGCGGCGGACTTCGCCCGCTCGATCCTGCGCTCCGAGGTGCGGGTCCGGCTGTCGGAGGCGGGCGCGCGCCAGCTGCCGTACGCCGTGGACCGGGCGGCGTCGACCGAGGCGCTGGCGTCCGCCGGGCCACCGGACGAGCTGGGGCGCGTCACGGTGACCCTGCCGGTCGAGTCGTACGAGGTCGCCTTCGGCCAGTTGTTCTCGCTGGGGCCGGAGCTGGAGGTGCTGGACCCGCCCGGCCTCCGCGAACGCTTCGCGGAGGCCGCGGCCCGTACGGCGCGGCTCTACGACCTGCGGGCGGCGCGGGACCGGCCGGCGGCGCGGGACTAGCGGTAGTCGCTCACCGGGGCGTCCTTGCCGCCCAGCACGACCTCCGTGTAGTACGGCCAGCCGTCCGGCCGGCTGCCGTCCGTGTCCGTGAAGCCGTACTCCCTGGCGAGCTGCCCGCTGGACAGCGACCGCCCGTTCCAGCGCGCCCGGTCCGGGTCGGCGGCGATTGCCGCGACCGCCCGGCCGACGTACACCGGCGACTCGGCGACCTCGAAGCCGGCGACCTGGGCGATCGCGTCGCGCCAGTTCTCCTCGGTGACGCCGAAGGCGTCCAGCATCTCCTCCGAGCGGAGGAAGCCGGGGGTGACGGCGACGGCCGTGCAGCCCACGTCCTTCAGGTCGTGGGCGAGGTTGAACGCCATGCGGATCGGCGCGTTCTTGGCCAGGTCGTAGTAGAAGTTCTCCCGGAAGCGGGTGCGGTTGAACTCGTCCGTACCGTCGGTCATCTCCACCACGAGACCGCCGGGGTGGCGCACCAGCAGGGGCACCGCGACGCCGAGGGTGACGGCGTGTGTCTTCACGCCGAGTTCGAGCATCCGCAGCCCGACCGCGAGGTCCGTGTCCCACATCTTCTTGCCGAACTCGAGCAGGTGGTCGCCGCCCCAGAGACTGTTGACCAGGACGTCGAGGCGTCCGTGCTCCCGGTCGATCCGCTCGACGAGCGCCCTGACCTGGTCGACCTCCAGGTGATCGGTGGGTACGGCGATGCCTTCGCCGCCCGCCTCGGTCACGAGTTCGGCCGTCTGCTCGATGGTCTCGCCGGGCCGCCCGACCTCGCTGACGTGCTCGCGGGTGGTGCGCCCGGTGACGTACACCGTCGCTCCGGCGGCCCCCAGCTGGACGGCGATCGCCCGGCCGCCGCCCCTGGTCGCCCCGGCCACCAGCGCGATCCTGCCCCTGAGGGGCGTGTCCTGCTCAGCCATGCCTGCTCCTCACCCTCTGATGCCGTTGTTCCGCTCCTTACGGCACCACACTGGCACTGAAAGCAGACATCTTCTGTCGGGTATACCGCGCCACGCCGCACGCCCGGACGCGGCACGGTAACGACACAGCCGCATCCGGGGTACTGCGCGTGCGCGGGCCTGCGGCAACCCCGATGCTTGTCCCGTGATGGACGAGACGGAATTCTGGGAGATCATCGACCACACCCGCGAGGCCGCCGAGGGTGACCCCGACGACCACGCCGACCTGCTGGTCGACGCGCTGCTCCAGCTCGACCCCGACTCCGTGCTCGACTTCGCCAGACACTTCGAGGCCCGCTACAACCGCGCGTACCGCTGGGACCTGTGGGGCGCGGCGGCCGTGCTGCTCGGCGGCGCGAGCGACGACGCGTTCGACTACTTCCGCTGCTGGCTGATCGGCCAGGGCAGGGAGGTCTTCGAGGGCGCCCTGCACGATCCGGACAACCTGGCCGACCTCCTGGACGACTTCGACGACGAGATCGACGGCGACGGCGAGGAGCTGGGGTACGCGGCGGACGAGGCGTACGAGCAGCTCACCGGCGTGGAAGCGCCCGACCTGGGGGTCGCGTCGCAGGCTGCGGAGCCGGAGGGCCCGGCGTTCGACCTGGAGGACGCCGGGGCCCTGGCCGACCGCTTCCCGCGTCTGTGGGAGCGCTTCGGCAAGTAGCGGGGGCCTCTCAGCCGAGGCGGGCCAGCGCCAGCAGGGCGACGTCGTCCTGCACGTTCTCCGCCTTGCCCGCGAAGCGCACGAGGTCCTGGCGCACCGCCTCGTTGAGGGCCATCAGGTCGTCCTGCGGAACGTCGGCGGCCAGCGCGGGCAGCCGCCGGGCCAGCGGGTAGAAGGTGCCCGAGGCGTCCCGCGCCTCCGTCACCCCGTCCGTGTGGGCCAGGACGCGGTCGCCGGGCTCCAGCGGCAGGGAGGCCACCGCGACCGGGACCGTTCCGGCCAGCCCGATGCCCAGCGGCGGCGCGGGGTCCACGGCGATCTCGCGCGCCGTACCGCCCCGCAGCAGCAGGGGCGGCGGGTGTCCGCAGCTGACCACGCGCAGGACGGCCTCGTCGGGCGGGAACTCCAGCACCACGGCCGTCGCGAAGAGTTCCGCGTGTTCGACGGCGGCGGAGTCGACGACCAGGCGCCGGTCCAGCCGGGCGGCGACCCGCGCCAGGTCCTCCTCGTCCAGCACCGCCTCGCGGAAGGCCCCGAGCAGCGCGGCGACCGTCGCGACGGCTTCCAGACCGTGCCCCTGCACGTCGGCCACCAGGGCCCGTACGCCGAAGGGGCCCTGGCGCACGTCGTACAGGTCGCCGCCCACCAGCAGGCCGCGCTGCGCGGACCGGTAGAGCCCCGCGCACCGCACCCGCCCGACGGCGGAGGGAAGCGGCGGCAGTACGGCGAGCTGGGCGGCCTCCGCCACCGTGCGTACGGTCACCAGCTGCTGCTCGCGCCGGGTGCGCACGGTGGCGATGACCACGCTGAGGACGACGACCACCACCACCGCCAGCAGGTCGGGCGTCTCCACGTCCCAGATGCGCCGGCCGTACGGAAGGCTCAGCGTCAGGAGGGTGAGGCCGCCGAGCACCGCGACGCTCAGCGGCCCGTAGGCGAGGGCGGCGACGGGGGTCACGGCCACGACGAAGTAGCCGAGCTGGAGGGTCTGCGGCGTGATGATCTGGGCGAAGGTGAGGGCCGCGAGGATGACCGCGGGCAGCGCCCTGAGCCAGCGCGGCTGCGGCGTCCCGCGCAGCCAGCCCGGCACCTCCTCCGCGCCCCTGGCGCGCGCGGAACTCATGGCGCCGAGGACCCGCGGCTCATCGCGCGGGTCGCCGGGGCGGGCGGCGTCCGGAGGCTGTCCATACCCCTCCCACTATGGCCCAGCGGGCCCGGGCACGCCCGTCAGCGACCTCCCCATGAGCACGTCGTCGACGTACCGTCCGTCGAGATGGAACTCGCCCGGCAGCACGCCCTCGACGACGAAGCCCTCGCTCGCGTACAGGGCCCGCGCCGGCGCGTTGTGACCGAGGACCCGCAGCGTCATCCGCAGGGCGCCCCGGCGCCGGGCCGCCGCGCACGAGGCGCGCAGCAGCGCCCGCCCGATCCCGCGCCCGCGCGCGCTGTCCGCCACGGCCAGGCCCTGGATCTGCCGTACGTGCGCGTTGCACGGCAGCGGCGTGGGGGCGACCGTCCGGATGTAACCCGCGACCCTTCGGTCCACCTCGGCCACCAGGTAGTCCTCGGGCAGGTGCCCCGCGTCGAAGAAGGGGCCGTACGGCGGCAGCGGTCTGGGCTGCACCGAATGCAGCGGCGACCAGGTCTCCCGGTCGAGCGCGGCCAGTTCCTTCTCGTCGGCCGCCGTGGCGGGACGTATCACGAGTGCGGCAGTGGGTTCCGGCATGGCCGCCACTGTGCCATCCGGTGCCCGGGCGGCGGGAATCCGGGGCAGGATGGACGGCATGCTGATCGCGGTCACCGGCTCGACCGGTCTTATCGGTACGGCGCTCGTGCGCTCGCTGCGCGCGGACGGACACGAGGTGCGCCGGCTGGTGAGGCGCCCGGCCACCGGCCCCCATGAGGTGACGTGGGATCCCGGGCGCGCCTACGTCGACGCCGACGGGCTCGCCGGGTGCGAGGCCGTCGTCCACCTCGCGGGTGCGGGCGTCGGCGACCACCGCTGGACCGAGTCGTACAAGAAGGAGATCCGCGACAGCAGGGTCCTCGGCACAGCCGCGATCGCGGAGGCCGTCGCCTCGCTGGACACGCCGCCGAGGGTGCTGGTCTGCGGTTCTGCGATCGGGTTCTACGGCGACACGGGCGACCGGGCGGTGGACGAGGGGGCGCCGCCGGGCGAGGGCTTCCTGCCGTCGGTGTGCGTGGACTGGGAGGAGGCCGCCGCGCCGGCCGAGGAGGCGGGCGTACGGACGGTGTTCGCCCGTACGGGACTCGTGGTCGCCCGCGAGGGCGGGGCGTGGGGAAGGCTGTTCCCGCTCTTCAAGGCGGGGCTCGGCGGGCGGCTGGGGTCCGGCCGCCAGTACCAGAGCTACATCGCGCTGCACGACCAGGTCGCGGCGCTGCGCCACCTGATCGACACCGAGTCGCTCGCGGGCCCGGTGAACCTGACGGCCCCGGCACCGGTGACGAACCGTGAGATCACCGCGGCGATGGGGCGGGTGCTGAAGCGGCCCACGCTCTTCACCGTCCCCGAGGCCGCGCTGCGGCTGGCGCTGGGCGAGTTCTCCACGGACGTACTGGTCAGTCAGCGGGTGCTGCCGCGGCAGTTGGAGGAGTCGGGCTTCTCGTTCGCGTTCCCGCGGATCGACGACGCGCTGCGGGCGGCGCTGAACTGAAGCCGGTCGCACCACGTGCACAACTGAACGCTTCCGGCCACTTCCTGTCCGTCGCGTGACCACTTTTCTCCGGGTGTGCTCCGGTTGTGCTCCGATGCCCCGGTCGATGCGCGACTGCGCCCGCCCCGCGTCCGCTTCTACGCTGCAACCCGAACTCGGGCATTCCGTGGACCTGTCGGGGGCATGAGACCCCCACAGTCACGCCGACCTCGGGGAGGGACACGTGCTCACCACCGCACACCACGCGGACGTCGTCATAGTGGGGGCCGGTGTCGCCGGCCTCGCCGCGGCGCATCGGCTGACCGGCGCCGGAGTGACGGTCGGCATCCTGGAGGCGGCCCCCCGGGTCGGCGGCAGAATGGCGACCGAGGAGATCGACGGGTTCCGGCTCGACCGCATCGGCCAGGTGCTCAGCACCGCCTACCCCGAACTGCTCCGCACCCCGGGCCTCGAAGGGCTCGCACTGCGGACCTTCTCCCCCGGCGTCCTCGTGCACAGCGAGGGCCGCCACTACCGCGCGGGCGAGGCGGGGAGCGCGCGCGGCGCGCTCAGCGCCGCACGGGCCCTGGCCGGCGCGCCCCGCCCGCCGTTCGGCGGCGCGCTCGACCAGGCACGGCTCGGCTCGGCCCTCGGGCGGCTCGCGGCCACACCGGTGAACCGGCTGACGGCCCGGCCCGAACGGACCGCCGCCGAAGCCCTGTCCGGGCGCGGACTGCCGTCCCGTACGGTCAACGGCTTCCTGCGCCCGCTGCTCTCCGCGCTCCTCAGCGACCCCGGACTGACCACCTCCAGCCGGTGCGCCGACCTCGCGCTGCGCGGCTTCGCGCGCGGCAGGCTGTGCGTGCCGGCGGGCGGGGCGTCGGCGCTGCCCGAACTGCTGGCGGCCACGCTGCCGCCGGGGACCGTCCGGACCGGGGTACGGGTGACCGGGGCCTCGACCACCTCGGTGACCACCGAGGAGCACGGCGAGTTCGGCTGCCGCGCCCTGCTGCTGGCCACCGGCGCCCGCGCCGCCGCCGGGCTGCTGCCGGGACTCCGGGTGCCGGGCTTCCACCAGGTGACGGTGGTGCACCACGCCGCGCCCGCGTCCCCGCTCGCGGACCCGGCTCTCCTGCTGGACGCCGACCGGAGCGGTCCCGTCTCGCACACGGCGGTGCTCAGCGAGGTGGACCCGTCGCGCGCGCCGCGCGGCCGGTCGCTGATCTCCTCCACCGTCCTCGGCACGCCGCCGCCGCACCCCGACCGCGCGGTCCGCGCGCACCTGGCCCGGCTGTACGGCGTGTCCACCGACGACTGGGAACTCCTCGCGGTCCACCACGACAGGGAAGCGGTCCCGGCCATGCCCGCGCCGCACGACCTGCGCCGCCCCGTGCGGCTGCTGTCGGGCCTGTACGTGTGCGGTGACCACCGGGAGACGAGCACGGTGCAGGGCGCGCTGCACTCGGGCCGCCGGGCGGCGCACGAGATCCTCCGCGACTTCGGGATCCAGCCGGGGTACGCGGCGGAGCCCCTGCGCGAGGCGGCGTAGAGCCCGCGGGCGCCCTCGCCGCCCCGCGCGGACGACCCGCCTCCGTCCGGCAACCCGCTGGGAACCGGGACCGGGCGGGTCACCCCAGCGCCGCCACCCGGTCCCGGTAGGTGCGGACCGCCGCCGCGTCGCGGTACGGCTCCAGCCGCTTCTCGAAGTCCCGTACGTACTCCAGCGCCCGCGCCGACCGCATCTCCGTGGCCTGCTGGGCGGCCTCCGCCCCCAGCGAGCACGCCTGGTCCAGCTCCCCGAGGCCCAGCCGCGCGGTCGCCAGCACCACACGGCAGAACAGCCGGCTGCGGGCGTAGCCGGGCGAGCGGAGCTGGAGCGAGCGCTCCGCGTGCTGGGCCGCCGCGCGGTACTGCTGGAGGTCCCGGTGGCAGTGCGCGAACTCGTCCGCCAGCTGGGCCTCGTCGAAGAAGCGCGCCCAGTGCGGCAGTTCGTCCCCCGGCCGCGCCGCCTCCATCGCGCGTTCCGCCCGTACCAGCGAGGCCGTGCAGGCACGGACCTCGCCCAGCACGCCGTGCCCGCGCGCCTCCACCGAGTGCAGCAGCGCCTGCACGACGGCCGGCGCCGCGCTGCCCACGCCCTGCTGCGCGACCCGCGCCAGTTGCACGGCCTCCCGCCCGTGGCCGAGGTGGACCGCCTGCCGGCTCATGGTGACCAGGACGTACGACCCGTACGGCCGGTCGCCCGCCGCCTGGGCGAGCCGCAGGGCCTGGACGAAGTACCGCTGGGCGAGGCCGTGCGCGGCGATGTCGAACGACGTCCAGCCCGCCAGCCGGGTCAGGTCCGCGGCGGCCGCGAAGAGCCGCCGCCCGGTCGCCTCCCCGTACGTGCCCCTCAGCATCGGTTCCGTCTCGTGCTCCAGGTAGCGCACCAGGGCCTGGCGGGCGTGCCCTCCGCCGTAGGCCTGGTCGAGCGTCCGGAACAGCTCGCCCACCGAGCGCAGCGCCGCGATGTCCCCCGTGGTCACGCGCTGCCCGGGTCCGCGGTCGGTCTGGCGCTGGCGGGGCACGGCGGCGCGGCCCTGGGCGGGCACCCGGGCGCCGTTGACCGGCGGCGGGTCGCCGCGGGCGACCCGGTCGTCCGCGCGTCCGATCAGCCAGTCCCGGCTCGGCACGACGAGCCCCGCCGGGGTGAAGGCGATCTTGCGCAGCTCGGCGTGGCTGCCGGAGTCCTTGCGCCAGAGCCCGCTGACGATGTCGACGGCCTCCTCGGGTCCGGCCGCGAACTCCAGCCCGGCGTAGACCGGCGCGCACGCGTCGAGTCCCAGGTCCTGGGCGGTCAGCCGGCGGCCGAGACGCCGGGTGAAGACCTCGGCGATCAGCGCGGGCGTGGTGCCTCTGGGCTGCTGGCCGCGCAGCCAGCGGGTCACCGACGTCTTGTCGTACCGCAGGTCGAGGCCGTGCTCCAGGCCGAGCTGGTCCACCCGTCGGGCGAGGCCCGCGTTGGAGAATCCCGCTTCCGCGATGAGCGCGGCGAGCTGGCGGTTGGGCGTGCGCTGCGGGGGTCGTTCCGTCATCAGCTGTGCGGTCTCCTGCCTTCTGGGCGCCCGGGCAGCAGCCCTCATGGAACGGCGCGAATTTAGCGGCCCCCGCCGTCCGGTCCGGCCCCTTCGACCCGCATTCATCCGATCGTGTGAGGATTTGTGGCGACGCTGACGAAAACGACCTGCCCGGTGACCCTGCCCGGAGCGGTCGTACAGTGGCTGAGGCGCGCACAACGCGCTGGTTGTCGGTTCGAGGGAGGCGTTGCCGTGAGTGAGCTGCGGTTTGTCCGACTGGGGTTCGGCGAGCATGCGGTCGAATACCAGGAGGCGTGGCAGAAGCAGCGCGAGGTGCACGCGGCGCGCTTCCTGGACGACGTTCCGGACACCTGCCTGCTCCTGGAGCACCCGCCGGTCTACACGGCCGGACGGCGTACGCAGGAAAGCGAGCGCCCGCTGGACGGGACGCCCGTGGTGGACGTGGACCGGGGCGGCAAGATCACCTGGCACGGCCCCGGCCAGCTCGTGGGGTACCCGATCATGAAGCTGCCGCGTCCGGTCGACGTGGTCGCGCACGTCCGCCGCCTGGAGGACGCCCTGATCCGCACCTGCGCCGACTTCGGCGTGGAGACGAGCCGGGTCGAGGGCCGCAGCGGCGTGTGGGTGCTGGGCGACCCGGTGGAGCAGCGGCCGGCGATCGGCGGGCTCTCCCTGGACTTCGACCCGCGTCTCCAGGACGAGGAGTTCGACCCGAGGCTGAACGGCCCCGAGTACGCCCCGTCCAACGCCGGCCAGCGCCGCGAGGACCGCAAGCTCGCGGCCATCGGCATCCGCGTCGCCAAGGGCGTCACGATGCACGGCTTCGCGCTGAACGTGAACCCGGACAACACCTGGTTCGACCGGATCGTCCCCTGCGGCATCCGGGACGCCGGCGTCGCCTCGCTCGCGGGCGAGATCGGCCGCGACGTGACGATCGAGGAGGTCCTGCCGGTCATAGAGAAGCACCTGCGGGACGTCCTGGAGAACGCGGATCTCGCCCCGCGCCCCGTCGAGAAGGCCACCGCCTAGCTCCCCGGGAATGCCGACCGATGGCCATGGGTTGGCGAGACGTAATCCCGTACAAATATCGGGCGTACCCTGGTGGACGCCGAAGAATCGAAGTCGTAGGGAGCCGGACGTGTCCGCAGTCGCACCCGACGGACGCAAGATGCTGCGCCTGGAGGTCCGGAACAGCCAGACCCCCATCGAGCGCAAGCCCGAGTGGATCAAGACCCGGGCGAAGATGGGCCCCGAGTACACCAAGATGCAGGCGCTCGTGAAGGGCGAAGGGCTGCACACGGTGTGCCAGGAGGCCGGCTGTCCGAACATCTACGAATGCTGGGAGGACCGCGAGGCCACCTTCCTCATCGGCGGCGACCAGTGCACCCGGCGCTGCGACTTCTGCCAGATCGACACCGGCAAGCCCGCCGCGCTCGATCTGGACGAGCCGCGCCGTGTGGGCGAGTCCGTCGTCACGATGGACCTGAACTACGCCACCATCACCGGCGTCGCGCGCGACGACCTGGAGGACGGCGGCGCCTGGCTGTACGCGGAGACCGTGCGCCAGATCCACGCGATGACCTCGGAGCGCGAGGCCGGCCGCACCAAGGTCGAGCTGCTGATCCCCGACTTCAACGCGGTCCCCGAGCAGCTGGCCGAGGTCTTCTCGTCCCGCCCGGAGGTCCTCGCCCACAACGTGGAGACGGTGCCGCGCATCTTCAAGCGCATCCGCCCCGGCTTCCGCTACGAGCGCTCCCTCGAAGTGATCACCCGCGCCCGCGAGGCCGGCCTCGTCACCAAGTCGAACCTCATCCTCGGCATGGGCGAGGAGCGCGAAGAGGTCAGCCAGGCGCTCCAGGACCTGTACGACGCGGGATGCGAGCTCATCACGATCACGCAGTACCTGCGCCCCTCGCCGCGTCACCACCCCGTCGAGCGCTGGGTGAAGCCGCACGAGTTCGTGGAGCTCCAGAAGGAGGCCGAGGAGATCGGCTACTCCGGTGTGATGTCCGGGCCGCTGGTCCGTTCGTCGTACCGCGCGGGCCGTCTGTTCGGCCAGGCGATGGAGCGGCGCGCGGCGCTGTCCACCACGCCGTCCGTGTGAATCCCGGCACAAGTGATTACTGGCCAGTAATGGCCGATACGGCGCGGCCCGCACCGTCCCCGCAGGTAGGGGGGACGTGCGGGCCGCGCCGTCGTTTCACCCGTACGTGTCATGGGTTCATGGGTGTTTGACCGCCCGGTCATGCGCTGGTAACACCAATCAGTGACCCTAGGTTTACACACAGCTCCACTTCCGCACCTTCCCGTTCCCGAGTCACCACTCCGAGGGGGGACCCACACCATGCAGGCCGCGACACCCGTCCGCGCTACCGCCGTCCCGTCCGTCACCGACGCCCTGCGCGCCGTCGAGTCCCTGCTCATGGGCGGCGGGCAGCGCACCGCACGCCGAAACGCCTGGACATCGGTGCTCGAGGACCGGCGCAGGGCGAAGGACCGGGTCGAGGCCCAGCACGTACTGGAGGCCGTGGCGGGCCGGACTTCCCAGGCAACGTAAACTTCACAGCATGGCGAGGAAGGAACGCGCAGACAACGCGGACACTGCGAACCCCGGGCGACTCAAGCAGATTGCCCTGACCTACAAGATGACCCGGCGGGCCGATTCCAAGATCGGTCTCGTACTCGCGGGTGTGGGCATCGTCACGTTCGGTGTCTTCCTCGCGATCGGCTTCTTGATCGATCACCCGGTCTATCTGGGCATTCTGGGCTTCCTGCTGGCCTTCCTCGCGATGGCGATCGTCTTCGGACGCCGTGCCGAGCGAGCGGCCTTCGGGCAGATGGAGGGACAGCCGGGCGCTGCGGCCTCCGTCCTGCAGAACGTCGGGCGCGGCTGGTCGACGACTCCGGCCGTGGCGATGAACCGCAACCAGGACGTCGTGCACCGGGCCGTCGGCAAGGCAGGCATCGTCCTGGTGGCCGAGGGCGACCCGAACCGGCTGAAGACCCTGCTGGCGGCCGAGAAGAAGAAGATGGCGCGGATCGTGGTGGACGTACCGGTCCACGACATCATCGTCGGCAACGACGAGGGTCAGGTGCCGCTGAAGAAGCTGCGCACCACGATGCTCAAGCTGCCGCGCGTCCTCACCGGCCCCCAGGTCACCACGGCCAACGACCGGCTGCGCGCGATGGGCGACCTGATGTCCAACATGCCACTGCCGAAGGGGCCCATGCCCAAGGGTGGTCGCATGCCGCGCGGAAAGATGCGCTGACCCCTCCTGCCCCGTACGACATACGGGAAAG
>NZ_JBSGYQ010000061.1:0-45194 GCF_053610585.1 Streptomyces sp. NPDC054887
CACTGGGGGCGGCCGCCTTCCGTCGTCGCGCCCGGGCGCGGCGCCTACGCGCGCGGCACCCGCTCGCCGCTCCGCGCGTCGACGACCTTCCGGCCGTCCAGCGGCTTGTCGAGTTTCACCGTCTCCTTCAGTTCCTTGGCGATGGCGATGCAGACCCGGTCGGGATCGGGGTTGGTCTCGGTGATCCGCACCTTCACCGTCCCGTTCTCCTCGCTCGCCTTCGCGGCGTAGTCGCTGCACACGCCGCCCCAGAAGTGCACCGTGAGCTCCCGCCCGTCGGCGCTGTACGACTCGATCTGCCGCGGCGGCGACGGGGGCTCGCCGCTTTCCGTCGGAGCCGGTTCGGGGGAGGGCTTCGCCAGGTACTCGGGGTCGACCGCCGGGTGCGTGATCGTGAACGGCTGCGCGCCGCCGCCCGGCTCCACCTCGAACAGCCACGACGGTACGAGTGCCTGCCGCCCGTCGACGTACTGCGCGGCCAGTCCGAAGACCGCCTTGCTCACCGGCACGGGCTTCGGCGCGGCCGGCGGCCGCTCACCGGTGGGCTCGCACGGCGTGTCCGCCGCGTCGCCCCCATCGGCCCTTTCGCGGTGCGGCACGGGGGTCGCGCACCCGCCGATGCCGATCTTCCCGGCCCCCTGACCGGCGCGGTTCAGCTGCTTCAGCGCGTCGTCGGCGCCGATCACCGGATACGTGTCGCCCTTCGTCAGCCCCTTCAACTGCCCGCTGCCGCCGACCGGTTCGCCGTCGGAGCCGATCTGGATGCCGGTCGCCCAGCCGTACGTCGGCAGACCGCCCACCCGCGGGTCCGCGTTCACCACGCGCACCGCGCCCATCAACTGGCGGGCGTCCAGCCCTGCGTCCTCCTGCCCCAGCGCCTTCAGCACGGGCGCCGCGGCCTTCTTCGCGGCCTTCTCGCTCACCGCGGACTCCTCGCCGCCCGGCCGGTAGGAGTCGTCGGGGCACTGCTTGCCCCGGGCGCAGTCGTCGCCGCCGCCCGGGCCGAACTTCGCGAACGTCCAGGTGCCCGGTGCCTCCTTGTTCACCTGGAGCACCGGTCCGGCGCCGTCCCCGGTGACACCGGCCTTCCACACCGTGCCCTCGACGCGGGGCCTGCCCGGTACGCCGAGCGCCTCGGCCAGCCGCGCCACATCGCCCGCGGTGACCGCGCCCGAGGCCCGGTACACCGGGGCGGAGCCGGGTCCCTCGGGCAGCTTCCCCTCGGCGCGGTAGGTCACCCCGCCGCCCGGGTCCGGCTCACCGGGCGCGACGCCGGGCGTGTCCGCGTCCGTATGGCCGTCGAGGTTGAGCGGCGGCGGAGTGCTGTCTTCCGCCGCTGCGCGGCTTCCCGTACCGCCGCCACCGCCCGAGGCGCTCGACGCCCAGTACGCCGCGCCGCCCCCGGCCAGCAGCACCGCTGCGGCCACTGAGGCGGCGATCAGCGGGGAACGCCGCCTGTGGACGCCGGTCGGGTCCTCTTCCGGTCGCTCGTCGGTGCTCACCGCATCGCTCCTTCGGCTGCTGTGCCGTCCTGGGCCTGTGTCGTATCCCTCACAACGGGGGTCCGTCGACGGGAGACACCGGTGGGACGGAACGGGGGAGCGTGCGGTTCCCTCACGCTCCCCCCGCGCGCCGCGGAAGCCGGTCTCAGCCCCCGTACTCGGACATCCCGCGCACCAGGCGGGCCGAAGCGGGCGGCACGGTGACGCCGTGGATGAGCGAGGCCGGTACGGGAGCGGGCGCCGCCTCGGCGGGCACCGCCCAGTGCGGGACCATGCGCGCGCAGTCCCCGCGCAGTTCCTCCAGGCCCCCGGCCCGCTCGGCACGGGCGGACGACGTGGCGCTGTGCTTCTGCATGCGGAACGCTCCCGGAGCTCTGGGGGCCGCCACACCGCGGACCCGTTCCTCGCACCGTAGGCAGCCCGGCCGCACGGAAAAAAGCCCTACTATCGGGTAGTTTTGCCTCTTGGTGCGGGAAGCCTACGACCGGGTAGCGTGGACTGTCCTCACCCACCGCCCGCAGGAGCGTCCTCGCCGTGCGTATCGCAGTCACCGGCTCCATCGCCACCGACCACCTCATGACCTTCCCCGGCCGCTTCGCCGACCAACTGGTCGCGGACCAGCTGCACACGGTCTCCCTCTCCTTCCTGGTCGACAATCTGGACGTACGCCGGGGCGGTGTCGGTGCGAACATCTGCTTCGGCATGGGCCAGCTCGGCACGGCCCCGATCCTGGTCGGCGCCGCCGGCTCGGACTTCGACGAGTACCGCGCCTGGCTCGACCGCCACGGCGTGGACACCAGCTCCGTGCGCATTTCCGAGGTCCTGCACACCGCCCGTTTCGTGTGCACGACCGACGCCGACCACAACCAGATCGGCTCCTTCTACACCGGCGCGATGAGCGAGGCACGCCAGATCGAGCTCCAGGCGGTGGCCGAGCGGGTCGGCGGCCTCGACCTGGTGCTGATCGGCGCGGACGACCCCGAGGCGATGCTGCGCCACACCGAGGAGTGCAAGACGCGCTCCATCCCGTTCGCGGCGGACTTCTCGCAGCAGATCGCCCGCATGAGCGGCGACGACATCCGCACGCTGCTCGACGGTGCGACGTACCTCTTCTCCAACGAGTACGAGAAGGGGCTCATCGAGTCCAAGACCGGCTGGAACGACGAGGAGATCCTCGGCAGGGTCGGACACCGCGTCACCACGCTCGGCTCGCGCGGTGTGCGCATCGAGCGGGTCGGCGAGGAGCCGGTGCTCGTGGGCTGCCCCGAGGAGGAGGGCAAGGTCGACCCCACCGGCGTCGGTGACGCCTTCCGCGCCGGCTTCCTGTCCGGGCTCGCCTGGGGCGTCGGCCTGGAGCGCGCCGCGCAGGTCGGCTGCATGCTGGCGACGCTGGTGATCGAGACGCTGGGCACGCAGGAGTACACGCTGCGCCGCGCCCCCTTCATGGACCGCTTCACGAAGGCGTACGGCCACGAGGCGGCGGAAGAGGTCCGCGCCCACCTGTCCTGACGGCGGCCGGGTCCTGACGGCGGCCGGGGGGCGCCGCCGGACGCCGCTGGGGGCCGCGCCGCGGGGCCCGTCGGCGCCGGAGGACCGTGGCAACGGGGAGGGGCGGCCGTACCCGCGGCCGCACCCGCCCGTACGGTCAGCTCAGGCGCCGCACCACGTACGCCGCGCCGCGCTCCGCGGCCCGCTCCCCGACGTACTCCTGCCCCCGCATCCCGCACCACGCCGGAATGTCGAGCCGCGCCGCCTCGTCGTCCGAGAGCACCGTCACCGTGCCGCCGACGGGCACGTCGCCGATCACCTTCGCCAGCTCGATCACCGGAATCGGACACCTCTTGCCGAGCGAGTCCACGACCAGGGACGACGCATCGGACGGCGAGGACGCGGCGGCGGCCGGCGCGCCCAGCCGCTCCCGCACCCCGGCGACCGTCCCGGGCAGCACGTCGAGGAAGCGGTCCACGTCCTGCGCCGACGTCCCTGCCGGCAGCGAGATCCGGACATTGCCCTCCGTCAGGACGCCCATCGCCCGCAGGACATGGCTCGGCGTGAGCGTGCTGCTCGTGCACGACGAACCGGATGAAACGGAGAAACCGGCCCGGTCCAGCTCGTGCAGCAGCGCCTCACCGTCGACGTACAGACACGAGAACGTGACCACGTGCGGCAGCCGCCGCACGGGATCGCCCACGACCTCCACGTCCGGTACGAGCTCCGGCACCCGCAGCCGGATCCGGTCCACCAGCTCCCTCAGCCGCGCCGCCTCGCCCGCCGCCTCCTCCCGCACGGCCCGCAGCGAAGCCGCCGCCGCCACGATCGCGGGCAGGTTCTCGAACCCCGGCGCCCGTCCGGACTCCCGCTCGTCGGCCGGACCCTGCGCGGCGAACCGCACCCCCTTGCGGACCACCAGCAGGCCCACCCCCGCCGGTCCGCCCCACTTGTGCGCACTGGCGGTCAGCAGCGACCAGTCGCCCTCCACCGGCCCCCACCCCAGCGACTGCGCCGCGTCCACCAGGAGCGGCACACCCACCGCCCGGCACTGCTGTGCGATTTCGGCCACCGGCTGCTCCGTGCCGACCTCGTGGTTCGCGGACTGGAGGCAGGCCAGCGCGGTGTCCTCGCGCAGCGCCCGCGCGTACGCCCCGGGGTCCACCCGGCCCGCCCGGTCCACCGCCACCTGCGTCGTCGTACCGCCCGCGGCCTCGTGCCCGGCGGCCGCGTGCAGCACCGAGGAGTGCTCGACGGCGGAGACGACCAGATGCCGGCCGGCACGCCGGCGCCCGGCCAGCGCGCCGGCCGTCCCGGTGTGCACCGCGCGCGTGCCGGAGGAGGTGAAGACGAGCTCGTCGGGGCGGCACCCCACGGCCTGGGCCGCCGCCTCCCTTGCCGCGTCGAGCAGCAGCCGGGCGCGCCGCCCCTCGCGGTAGAGGCGGGACGGGTCGGCCCACCCCTCGTCCAGCGAGGCCAGCAGGGCCTGCCGGGCGACGGGGTGCAGCGGGGCGGAGGATGCGGCGTCGAAGTAGGGCACACCGCCACGCTAATCCCCGCCGCCGCGACCCCGCTCCGCACGGGCGGGCCGGGTGCGGGGGAGCGGCGCGCGGGTCCGGCCGGATGCCGGGTCAGATGACGGCCGGAGGCCCGGATTCCACCGAGAAGCCACCCCTTCGGGGAGGGGTACGGCGCGTTGGGCACCCTCCCCGCGCGACCCCAAAATGCGTCCAGTAGGGTTTGGTCCGCATAAACATCCAAACCCCTGCCCGCGTCAGGGCCGGCGACCGACCAGCGAGACGGCCGCGACCCACCGCGCGGGCGAGACTCTCGGGAAGGCGCTACGTGAGTCCCAACGGCTCCGACCGCTCGTCGCGGCGCCCGATGCGGCGGAAGCTGCTCCAGGTGCTGACCGCGGGCGTGGTCCTGGCGACCGCCTCTGGTTGCTCGTACACATGGGAAGACTTCCCCCGCCTCGGGATGCCTACCCCGGTCACCGAAGAGGCGCCCATTATTCTGTCCCTCTGGCAGGGCTCGTGGGCGGCAGCGCTCGTCACGGGCGTCCTGGTGTGGGGACTGATCCTGTGGAGCGTCTTCTTCCACCGGCGTAGCCGCACCAAGGTAGAAGTACCCCCGCAGACCCGGTACAACATGCCCATCGAGGCGCTGTACACCGTGGTCCCGCTCATCATCGTCTCGGTCCTCTTCTACTTCACCGCGCGCGACGAGTCCAAGCTCCTCGCGCTCGACGACAAGCCGGCCCACACCGTCAACGTGGTCGGCTTCCAGTGGAGCTGGGGCTTCAACTACGTCGAGAACGTGGACGGCGACGCCGCCACGGGCGCGAAGCTCCCCAAGGAGCTGAACGCCGTCCCGAAGCGCTACGCCGACGAGTTCCCCGCGGGCGCCGAGGGCGTCCACGCGGTCGGCACTCCGGGCGAGCGCAACCCGCAGAACGGCAACCCGGGCCCGACCCTGTGGCTGCCGAAGGGTGAGAAGGTCCGGTTCGTCCTGACCTCCCGCGACGTCATCCACTCCTTCTGGGTGGTGCCGTTCCTGATGAAGCTGGACGTCATCCCCGGCCACACCAACGTCTTCGAAGTGACCCCCTCGCGTGAGGGCACCTTCCGGGGCAAGTGCGCCGAGCTCTGCGGTGTCGACCACTCCCGGATGCTCTTCAACGTGAAGGTCGTCTCCCCGGAGCGGTACCAGCAGCACCTCAAGGAGCTGGCGGAGAAGGGCCAGACCGGCTTCATCCCGTCCGGTATCGAGCAGACCGACCCGGCCAGGAATGCGGAGACGAACAAACTGTGAGCATCCTCAACGAACCCAAGGGTGCCGCGGCGGCAGACGGCTCGTCCTACGAGAACGAACTGCCGGTACGGCGCAAGCAGCCGGGAAACGTCGTGGTCAAGTGGATGACCACCACTGACCACAAGACCATCGGCTCGCTCTACCTGATCACGTCGTTCGTGTTCTTCTGCGTCGGCGGCCTGATGGCGCTCTTCATGCGCGCCGAACTGGCCCGTCCCGGCACGCAGATCATGTCGAACGAGCAGTTCAACCAGGCGTTCACGATGCACGGCACGATCATGCTGCTGATGTTCGCGACGCCGCTGTTCGCCGGATTCGCGAACTGGATCATGCCGCTCCAGATCGGCGCGCCCGACGTGGCGTTCCCGCGGCTGAACATGTTCGCGTACTGGCTGTACCTCTTCGGCTCGATCATCGCGGTGGCCGGCTTCCTCACCCCGCAGGGTGCGGCCGACTTCGGCTGGTTCGCCTACGCCCCGCTGTCGGACGCGGTCCGCTCGCCGGGTGTCGGCGCCGACATGTGGATCATGGGTCTGGCCTTCTCCGGCTTCGGCACGATCCTCGGCTCGGTCAACTTCATCACCACGATCATCTGCATGCGCGCTCCCGGCATGACGATGTTCCGCATGCCGATCTTCACCTGGAACGTGCTGCTGACCGGTGTCCTGGTCCTGCTCGCCTTCCCGGTGCTGGCGGCGGCCCTCTTCGCGCTGGAGGCGGACCGCAAGTTCGGTGCGCACATCTTCGACGCGGCCAACGGCGGAGCGCTGCTGTGGCAGCACCTCTTCTGGTTCTTCGGCCACCCGGAGGTGTACATCATCGCGCTGCCGTTCTTCGGCATCATCTCCGAGGTGATCCCGGTCTTCAGCCGCAAGCCGATGTTCGGTTACATCGGTCTGATCGGCGCGACGATCGCGATCGCCGGCCTCTCGGTCACGGTGTGGGCGCACCACATGTACGTCACGGGCGGCGTGCTGTTGCCGTTCTTCTCGTTCATGACCTTCCTGATCGCGGTACCGACCGGTGTGAAGTTCTTCAACTGGATCGGCACCATGTGGAAGGGCTCACTGTCCTTCGAGACCCCGATGCTCTGGGCCGTCGGCTTCCTGATCACCTTCACCTTCGGTGGTCTGACCGGCGTCATCCTGGCCTCGCCCCCGATGGACTTCCACGTCTCCGACTCGTACTTCGTCGTCGCGCACTTCCACTACGTCATCTTCGGCACCGTGGTCTTCGCGATGTTCTCCGGATTCCACTTCTGGTGGCCGAAGTTCACGGGCAAGATGCTGGACGAGCGCCTCGGCAAGATCACCTTCTGGACGCTGTTCGTGGGCTTCCACGGCACGTTCCTGGTGCAGCACTGGCTCGGCGCCGAGGGCATGCCGCGCCGTTACGCGGACTACCTCGCCGCCGACGGCTTCACCCTGCTGAACACGATCTCCACGATCGCCTCGTTCCTGCTGGGCCTGTCGATGCTCCCGTTCTTCTACAACGTCTGGAAGACCGCGAAGTACGGCAAGAAGATCGAGGTCGACGACCCGTGGGGCTACGGCCGTTCGCTGGAGTGGGCGACGTCCTGCCCGCCCCCGCGGCACAACTTCCTCACGCTGCCGCGGATCCGTTCCGAATCCCCGGCCTTCGACCTGCACCACCCTGAGATCGCCGCTCTCGAACAGCTCGAGAACCACGGACAGAAGGACACCGCGCTGTTCGGCGGCAAGGAGGTCGGCAAGTGAAGATCCAGGGAAAGATGTTCATCTGGTTGAGCATCTTCATCCTCGCCATGGCGATCGTCTATGGCGTGTGGTCGAAGGAGCCCGCCGGAACCACGGCGCTCTTCCTGGCCTTCGGCCTGAGCATCATGATCGGCTACTACCTGGCCTTCACGGCCAAGCGTGTCGACGCGATGGCCCAGGACAACAAGGAGGCCGACGTCGCGGACGAGGCCGGTGACGTCGGCTTCTTCTCGCCGCACAGCTGGCAGCCGCTCTCGCTGGCCATCGGAGGCGCGTTCGCCTTCCTCGGCGTCGCGATGGGCTGGTGGCTGCTGTACTTCTCCGCGCCGCTGATCCTGATCGGCCTGTTCGGCTGGGTCTTCGAGTACTACCGGGGCGAGAACCAGAACCAGTAGCAACACCAGCGACACGCCCGAGGGGCCCGCCCACCTGCACATCAGGTGGGCGGGCCCCTCGTTTGGCATCTCCCGGCGCGCCGTACACACGAAATGTTCCTAATGTGTGATCATGACCCATTCACCTCGACTCCGGACGGTTCTGAGCTGCTCCCTGCTGATCGCGTCCCTCGCGGCGGCCGGGACGGCGTGCAGCGGGTCCGGTGACGGCCATCCGCTCTCCGCGGCGCCGTACGACGCGGCGGACCAGGTCTCCTTCAACACGGACTCGGGCACGTCGAAGGCCGACCCCGAGAAGCCCCTGGAGATCACCGCCAGGAACAAGGACGGCCGGATCACGGACGTGACGGCCTCCGACGCCGCCGGGCGCTATCTGGCGGGGGAACTCTCCGCCGACGGCTCCCGCTGGCACAGCACCGCCCCGCTGGCGGCGGGAGCGCGCTACACGGTCAAGGTCAGCACCGAGGACGAGGACGGCGCGCCCGGCGCCCGCACCCTCACCTTCGAGACCTCCGTACCGCCGAGGAAGCGCCTCCAGGTGACCTTCGGCCCCAAGGCGGGCACGTACGGCGTCGGCCAGCCGGTCACCGCCGAACTCAGCGCCCCCGTCAAGGGAGCGGCGGCCAGAGCGGTCGTCGAACGCGCCCTGAAGGTGCGCTCCGAGCCGGCGGTGCAGGGGTCCTGGCACTGGGTGGACGACAAGAAACTGCACTTCCGTCCGAAGGAGTACTGGCCCGCCAACGCCACGATCACGGCACGCAGCACCCTGGACGGCATCAAGGTCGCCGACCGGCTCTACGGAGGCACCGCCAAGCCGCTGCGGATCACCACGGGGGACCGGGTGGAGGCCATCACCGACGCCGGCTCGCACCAGATGACGGTCCTGCGCAACGGCAAGGTGATCAACACCATCCCGGTGACCACGGGCAAGCCCGGCTTCTCCACCCGCAACGGCGTCAAGGTCGTACTGGGCAAGGAGTACTTCGTACGCATGCGCGGAACGACCGTCGGCATCGCGGAGGGCTCGGCGGACTCGTACGACCTGCCCGTCTACTACGCCACACGGGTCACCTGGAGCGGCGAGTACGTCCATGCCGCGCCCTGGTCGGTCGGCTCGCAGGGGTCCGCCAACGTCAGCCACGGCTGCACCGGCATGAGCACCAGCAACGCCGCCTGGTTCTTCAAGACCGTCCGGGAGGGCGACATCGTCAAGGTCGTGAACAGCGCCGGCGACATGATGGCCCCGTTCGGGAACGGCTTCGGCGACTGGAACCTGCCCTGGGACAAGTGGCGCAAGGGCAGCGCCCTGATGGCAGGGGTCAGGGAAGGCGGAGACCCCGTCGAAGCGGCCAGACTGCGACCGGTGGTCTGACGGGGCCCCGTGCCGGTGTCACGCCTCGACGGCGAGCCTGCCGCGCAGCAGCGCCGCCAGGGCGTCCGCGAGCTCCACGGGGTCCACCGGAAGGGTCACGGCGCTCTCGGCGCGGCTCCAGGTGGCCAGCCACGAGTCCTGCGGGCGCCCGATCAGCAGCAGCACGGGCGGGCAGTTGAAGACCTCGTCCTTGATCTGCCGGCAGACCCCCATGCCGCCCGCGGGCGTCGCCTCGCCGTCCAGCACGCAGACGTCGACACCGCCCTCGTCCAGCGCCTTGAGGACGGCCGGCAGCGTGGCGCACTCCAGGAACTCGACCGGCGGCACGTCCGCGGCGGGCCTGCGACCCGCCGCCAGCCGCACCTGTTCACGGGTGTGCGCGTTGTCGCTGTAGACCAGGACCGTGGCGGTCATTGTTCCTCCATGCATCGAGGAGCCCGCGCGGGCTCGGTGTTGGATCAGGAACCGATGCGCGGATGCTACTCCGTCGGACAGCCGGTCAGCAGGGGTTCGTTCACGCCTTCGACGGTACCTCCGATGGGCCGTTCGGCTCAGGTCGCGGCGCCTTCCCAGAGCATGGACACACCGAATGGCACCCCCGGGAGTGAGGGCGGGATAAGCGACCGACATAATGTCGGTCGTGGCGACAGCAACGACAGTAGATACCGGGCACGCGCACCCGTCGGTCAATCGACCGAACCTCACCAGCGTCGGAACCATCATCTGGCTGAGTTCCGAGCTGATGTTCTTCGCGGCCCTATTCGCGATGTACTTCACCCTGCGATCGGTGACGGGTCCCGAGTTCTGGAAGCAGCAGGCCGAACACCTGAACTTCCCGTTCTCGGCGACGAACACCACGATCCTGGTGCTCTCCTCCCTCACCTGCCAGCTCGGCGTCTTCGCCGCCGAGCGCGGGGACGTGAAGAAGCTCCGGGCGTGGTTCATCATCACGTTCGTGATGGGTGCGATCTTCATCGGAGGCCAGGTCCTCGAGTACACCGAGCTGGTGAAGGACGCGAACCTCTCGCTCTCGTCCGACCCGTACGGCTCGGTGTTCTACCTGACGACCGGCTTCCACGGACTGCATGTGACGGGCGGACTCATCGCCTTCCTGCTGGTCCTCGGCCGCACCTACGCGGCCAAGAGATTCACCCACGAGCAGGCAACCGCCGCCATCGTCGTGTCCTACTACTGGCACTTCGTCGATGTCGTCTGGATCGGCCTCTTCGCCACGATCTACATGATCAAGTAGGTCGGGTCCGAAACCCGGCCCACATCCAGCACCATCGACGCAGAAGATCCTGACACCGGGGTAATCCGTGAAAAAGCTCTCCGCACGACGACGCCATCCGCTGGCGGCGGTCGTCGTCCTACTCCTCGCGCTGGCGGCCACCGGGGGGCTGTACGCCGCGTTCGCGCCCGCGAGCAAGGCCCAGGCCGACGAAACCGCCCAGTCCCTCGCCATCGAGGAGGGCAAGAAGCTCTACGCCACTGGCTGCTCCAGCTGCCACGGCACCGGCGGTCAGGGCGGCAGTGACGGCCCGTCCCTGGTGGGCGTCGGCTCTGCCGCAGTGGACTTCCAGGTCGGCACCGGCCGCATGCCGGCGCAGCAGCCCGGCGCCCAGGTGCCCGAGAAGCCGCGCATCTATTCGCAGGCCGAGATCGACCAGCTCGCCGCGTACGTCGCTTCCCTCGGCGCCGGCCCGATCACGCCGACCGAGAAGCAGTACAGCCCTGAGGGTGCGGACATCGCCAAGGGTGGCGACCTGTTCCGTACCAACTGCGCCCAGTGCCACAACTTCACGGGCGAGGGCGGTGCCCTGACGAACGGCAAGTACGCCCCGAGCCTGGAAGACGTGAGCCCGAAGCACCTCTACGAGGCCATGCAGACCGGCCCGCAGAACATGCCGTCCTTCCCCGACACGACGATGCCGGAGCAGCAGAAGAAGGACATCATCGCGTACGTCAAGACGGTGAACGGCGAGGAGACGGAGACCCCCGGCGGCTTCGCGCTGGGCGGCCTCGGCCCCGTCAGCGAGGGTCTGTTCGGCTGGATCTTCGGACTCGGTTCGCTGATCGCCGTCGCCGTCTGGGTCGCGGCCCACACCGCTAAGGCCAAGAAGTCATGAGTAGCCAAGAGATTCCAGAGAAGAACCTGCCCAGTGAGCAGGCCACCGCGCACGGCGCGGTGGCCGTGGCGGAAGACCCGTTCGCGGACCCGGGGCTGCCGCCCCACAAGCCGCGCATCCAGGACATCGACGAGCGGGCCGCCAAGCGCTCCGAGCGCACGGTAGCCCTGCTGTTCACGCTGTCCATGCTGTCCACGATCGGCTTCATCGCCTCCTTCGTGGCCTTCCCGGTCGAGAAGATCGTGTACGTCTGGCCGCTCGGCCACGTCAGCGCGCTGAACCTCTCGCTGGGCGTGACGCTCGGCCTCGCCCTCTTCTGCATCGGCGCGGGAGCGGTCCACTGGGCCCGCACCCTGATGTCCGACGTCGAGGTCGCCGACGACCGTCACCCGATCGAGGCCGACCCGGTCGTCAAGGCCAAGGTCATGTCGGACTTCGCGGCAGGCGCCGAGGAGTCCGCGATCGGCCGCCGCAAGCTGATCCGCACCACGATGTTCGGCGCGCTGGCCATGGTGCCGCTCTCCGGTGTGGTGCTGCTGCGCGACCTGGGTCCGCTGCCCGAGGAGAAGCTCCGCCACACGCTGTGGGGCAAGGGCAAGCAGCTCATCAACATGAACACGAACGAGCCGCTGCGTCCCGAGGACG
Source organism: Streptomyces sp. NPDC054887 (assembly GCF_053610585.1). Classification (NCBI taxonomy): domain Bacteria; kingdom Bacillati; phylum Actinomycetota; class Actinomycetes; order Kitasatosporales; family Streptomycetaceae; genus Streptomyces; species Streptomyces sp. NPDC054887. The sequence goes on from NZ_JBSGYQ010000061.1 coordinate 12,082, forward strand.
TCGCGGTCGGTTCGCTGACCTTCGCCAAGCCCGAGGGCCTGGAGGAGGACAACCACGAGTTCAACAACGAGATCGCCAAGGCGGCCCTGATGATCGTCCGGCTCCAGCCGGCGGACATCAAGGACAAGCGCGAGCTCGACTGGTCCCACCAGGGCATCGTGGCGTTCTCGAAGATCTGCACCCATGTCGGCTGCCCGATCAGCCTGTACGAGCAGCAGACGCATCACGTGCTCTGCCCGTGCCACCAGTCCACTTTCGACCTCTCCGACGGTGCGCGCGTCATCTTCGGCCCGGCCGGCCACGCCCTCCCGCAGCTGCGGATCGGCGTGAATGACGAAGGATTCCTCGAAGCGCTCGGCGACTTCGAAGAGCCCGTCGGTCCTAGTTTCTGGGAGCGCGGATGAGCACCGTGACTGACGAAAAGCGCAAGGCGCCCGCAGGCGAGCGGGTCGCCGACTGGGCGGACGGCCGGCTGGGCATCTACAGCCTGGCCAAGGCCAACATGCGCAAGATCTTCCCGGACCACTGGTCCTTCATGCTCGGTGAGATCGCGCTCTACAGCTTCATCATCATCATCCTCACGGGTGTGTACCTGACGCTGTTCTTCCACCCGAGCATGAACGAGGTCGTGTACCACGGCTCGTACGTGCCGATGCAGGGCATCCGGATGACGGAGGCCTACGCGTCGACCCTGGAGATCAGCTTCGACGTCCGCGGCGGTCTGCTCATCCGGCAGATCCACCACTGGGCCGCGCTGATCTTCCTCGCGGCGATGTTCGTGCACATGATGCGCGTGTTCTTCACGGGCGCGTTCCGCAAGCCGCGTGAGATCAACTGGCTGTTCGGCTTCCTGCTGTTCGTCCTGGGCATGTTCACCGGTTTCACCGGCTACTCGCTCCCCGACGACCTCCTCTCCGGCACCGGTGTCCGCTTCACGCAGGGCGCGATCCTGGCGACCCCCGTCGTCGGCACGTACATCTCGTTCTTCCTGTTCGGCGGCGAGTTCCCGGGCCACGACATGGTGGCGCGGTTCTACTCGATCCACATCCTGCTGCTGCCGGGCATCATGCTCGGCCTCGTGGTGGCCCACCTGATCCTGGTCTTCTACCACAAGCACACGCAGTTCGCGGGTCCCGGCCGTACGAACAAGAACGTCGTCGGCATGCCGCTGCTCCCGGTCTACATGGCCAAGGCCGGAGGCTTCTTCTTCCTGGTCTTCGGTGTCATCGCGGCCATCGCGGGCCTGTTCACGATTAACCCGGTCTGGGCGCTCGGCCCGTACCGTCCGGACCAGGTGTCCACCGGCGCCCAGCCCGACTGGTACATGGGCTTCGCCGAGGGTCTGATCCGTGTCATGCCCGGCTGGGAGATCAACCTGTGGGGTCACACGCTCGCCCTGGGCGTGTTCATCCCGCTGACGCTCTTCGGTCTGGTCCTCGTCGCGCTGGCGGTCTACCCGTTCATCGAGTCGTGGGTCACCGGTGACAAGCGCGAGCACCACATCCTGGACCGGCCGCGCAACGCGCCGACCCGGACCGCGCTGGGCGTCGCCTGGATCACCGGCTACGTGATCATGCTGCTCGGTGGTGGCAACGACATCTTCGCCACCCACTTCCACCTGTCGATCAACTCGATCACGTGGTTCGTGCGGATCTCCTACTTCGTGGGACCGGTCCTGGCGTTCGTCGTCACCCGGCGGATCTGCCTCGGCCTCCAGCGCCGCGACAAGGACAAGGTGCTGCACGGACGCGAGTCCGGCATCATCAAGCGCCTGCCGCACGGTGAGTTCGTCGAGGTCCACGAGCCGCTCAGCCGGCAGCAGCTCCACACGCTGACGGCGCACGAGCAGTACGCGCCGGCCGAGATCGGCCCGTCGGTCGACGAGAACGGCGTCGAGCGCAAGGTGTCGCGGGGCCAGAAGCTCCGGGCCAAGCTGAGCAAGGGCTACTACGGCGAGGGGAACCAGATCCCCAAGCCGACCGCCGACGAGTACAAGGAGATCACCAGCGGCCACGGCCACCACTGATCTCCGACCGCCAGGTCGCCACAGCGGGAGCCCCGTCCATTCGTCGGACGGGGCTCTTCGCTGTCCGCCCGGCTGGATAGGGTAGGAGCGAACCTTACTGGCTGTGGACCCTGGAGCGGACCATGAACGTGGTGACCCCGGTTGGCGGCGACAGCGTGGCGGCCGGCTCCTGGCCGGGTGTCCTGAACGCCCTGCTGCGCGGCGAGGACCTCTCCGCCGACGACACGGCCTGGGCCATGGACCGCATCATGAGCGGCGAGGCCACCGACGCCCAGATCGCCGGCTTCGCGGTCGCGCTGCGGGCCAAGGGGGAGACGGTCGGCGAGGTCACCGGTCTGGTCCGGGCGATGTACGCCCACGCCAACACCATCGAGGTGCCGGGCCGTACGGTCGACATCGTCGGCACCGGCGGCGACCTGGCCAAGACGGTCAACATCTCCACGATGTCGGCCATCGTCGTCGCGGGCACCGGCGCGAAGGTCGTCAAGCACGGCAACCGGGCCGCCTCGTCGGCGAGCGGCGCCTCCGACGTCCTGGAGAAGCTCGGCGTCAACCTGGAGCTGACGCCCCGGCGTGTCGCCGAGGTGGCCGAGGAGGCGGGCATCACCTTCTGCTTCGCCGTCAAGTTCCACCCCGCCCTGCGGTACGCCGCCAAGGCGCGCAAGGAGCTGGGCGCGCAGACGACGTTCAACATCCTCGGCCCGCTGACGAACCCCGCGCGGGTGAAGGCCCAGGCGGTCGGTGTCGCCGACGCCCGGATGGCCCCCATCGTGGCCGGCGTGCTCGCCGAACGGGGGAACTCCGCGCTCGTCTTCCGCGGTGACGACGGCCTCGACGAGCTCACCACGACGGCGACCTCGCGGGTGTGGACCGTACGGGACGGAGCGGTGGCGGAGCAGCCCTTCGACCCGCGCGACGTGGGCCTGGACATCGTGCCCGTCGAGGCGCTGCGCGGCGCGGACGCGTCGTACAACGCGGACGTCGCCCGGCGGCTGCTGGCCGGTGAGACCGGTCCGGTGCGGGACGCGGTGCTGCTGAACACGGCGGCGGCGCTGGTCGCCCTCGATCCGTCCGACGCGTCGCTGAACGATCAGCTCGCGGCCGGGATCGCCCGGGCAGCCGAGTCGATCGACTCGGGGGCGGCCCGCGCGGCGCTGGAGCGCTGGGTGGCGGCCAGCAACGCCTGAGCGCGGTTCCCGTCGAGGCGAGGCGCGGTCCCCGGCCCCTTTACGGGTCTCAAGAGGCGGACCGCGCCTTGCGTCGTCCCGATCTTGTGGCAAGATGCTTGACAGGTCATGAGTGACAGCGTTTTGGCCCCGGCTTGCTGTCCGGCAACCCTCCGTCCGTGGCGGGGTGCCCCGGGTGAAGACCAGGTCGTGGACAGAAAGGTCCACGGCAAGCGCGGACCCCTGCACACCCTGGGGTCCTGGTCCTCAAGGGAGCAGTCTCGTGAGCAAGCGAATGCGATAGGGCTCGAAGCCCCACTTCCGCACACCCTTTTCTCTTCACCTGCGCTGCCGCGTTCTCGCCGGCGCAGTGAATTCGCCTGCCCCACACGGGAGTTCGCCATGTCTGTCTCCACCGCTGCCGCCGACCGCGCTGTTTGTGCACCTCTGCCCGTTCTCGGCCACGATGTCCGTGTGCCGCTCGTGACCGGCGGCGAGGTCACCTACGCCGCCCTCGACTACGCCGCCAGCGCCCCGGCCCTCCAGCGCGTGTGGGACGACGTGGCGGCGTACGCGCCGTACTACGGCAGCGTGCACCGCGGCGCCGGCTACCTCTCGCAGCTGTCGACGGACCTCTTCGAGAACAGCCGCGCCACCGTCGCCGAGTTCCTCGGCTGCCGCGACGACGACCAGGTCGTCTTCACCCGCTCCACCACCGACTCGCTGAACCTGCTGGCCGCCGCCCTGCCCGCCGACTGCCAGGTGTTCGTCTTCGAGACCGAGCACCACGCGTCGCTGCTGCCCTGGCGCGACGCCCGGGTCAACTTCCTGAACGCGCCCCGCACTCCGGCCCAGGCGGTCGAGACGCTGGAGCGCGCACTGGCCGACCGCGATCCGTACGGCCCCGCCCTGGTGTGCGTCACCGGCGCCTCCAACGTCACCGGCGAGCTGTGGCCGGTGAAGGAACTCGCCGCCGCCGCGCACGCCCACGGCGCGCGCATCGTGCTGGACGCCGCGCAGCTCGCGCCGCACCACCCGCTGGACATCGCCGAGCTGGACGTCGACTGGGTGGCCTTCTCCGGGCACAAGCTGTACGCCCCGTTCGGCTCCGGCGTGCTCGCGGGCCGTGCCGACTGGCTGCGGAGCGCCGAACCGTACCTCGCGGGCGGCGGCGCCTCGCGCAAGGTCGCCCGCCGCGCGGACGGCGGCGTGGACGTCGAGTGGCACACCACGGCCGCCCGCCACGAGGCGGGATCGCCCAACGTCATCGGCGTCTACGCGATCGCCTCCGCCTGCAAGGCGCTCACCGAGGCCGGCTTCGACTCCCTGGTCGAGCGCGAGCAGCGGCTGGTGGCCAAGGTGCGCGAAGGGCTGGCCGAGGTGGGCGCCGTCCGGGTGCTCTCCCTGTTCGGGGACGACGCGCCCCGCGTCGGCGTCATCTCGTTCGTCGTCGACGGCTGGAACAGCTCGCACTTCGCCGCGGCGCTCTCCGCCGAGTACGGCATCGGCGTACGGGACGGCCTGTTCTGCGCGCACCCGCTGGTCCGCACGCTGCTCGGCAGCGACCCGCAGGATCCGGGCGAGTGCGGCGCCCCGGAGGCGGAGCCGGGTGAGCGGTCGCTGAACGCGATCCGCGTGAGCTTCGGCGCCGGCACGCCCGACGAGCACGTCGAGCGGTTCGTCGGCGCGGTCAAGGAGCTGGTCAGGGACGGTGCGAAGTGGAACTACCGCACCGAGGAAGGCCGCTGCGTTCCGGCGGTCTGACCGCCCCGGGCCCTCGGGCCCGTCGGCCGGCCCGCCCGGCCGCGCCGGTGCGCACGCGCCGCCGCGGCCGGCCGCTACGCGTCGAGGCCGGGCTGCTACGCGTCGAGGCCGATCGCGAAGGCCGCTTCCAGGTCGTGCTGCGAGTACGTGCGGAAGGCGACGTGCGTGTCGGTGCCCTCGACGCCCGGGATCTTGCTGATCCGGCCGGGGATGACGTCCGCCAGGTCGTCGTGCTTCGCCACGCGGACCATGGCGATCAGGTCGTACGTCCCGGTGACCGAGAAGACCTCGCTGACGCTGTCCAGCGCGGCGATCGACTCGGCGATCTCGGGGATCCGGTCCACGCTGGTCTTGATGAGCACGATCGCGGTGATCACGGTTGGCTTTCTCCCTCGGTGGCCGGCGCTGGGGTCCTCACTCTATCCGTACGCCGACCGCGCCCCCAGGCGTAGAGGAAGCCCGCGCAGAACCCCGCCACGTGCGCCAGGTAGGCCACCCCGGGCCCCGACCCGGCGCGCTGCGCCGCCACCCACTGGAGCGCGAACCAGAAGATCAGCACGATCCAGGCGGGGAAGCGCAGCGGCAGGAAGAAGAGGAACGGGAACAGGCTGGTGACGCGCGCCCTGGGGAAGAGGAAGAGGAACGCGCCCAGGACCGCCGAGATGGCCCCCGAGGCCCCGACCAGCGTCTGGTCCGAGTCGGAGTGGACGACGGCGTACACGACGAGGGCCAGGTAGCCGCAGCCCACGTAGAACAGGGCGAACTGGAGGTGGCCCATCCGTTCCTCGGCCATGGCTCCGAAGACGAACAGGAACAGCATGTTGCCCAGCAGGTGGAGCCAGCTGCCGTGCACGAAAAGGGCCGTCAGCGGGGTGGCGAGCGCGGGCGGGCCGCTGCTCAGCAGTTCGTCGGGGATCACGCCCCACCGCTCGAAGTACCCGCTCTGCGCGGCGAGGAGCACGTCCCCCGTGCCGTAGCCCGGATTGAGGCCCGAGAGGGGGCCGACGACGAAGATCAGGCAGCACAGACCGATCGCGCCGTACGTCACCACGGGCCCTCGGGCCGCTTCCCGCCAATTGATCATGACCAGATCATCCCGTAACGGGACCGGGCAGGACAGAGCGCCTCGCCGGACCCCGTCCCGCACCGTGGACGGTCCGCCGCAGGGGGCACCCGTAAGGCCGTAGGGTTACGGGCAGTAGGCGCGACGAAAGAGGACGCACGATGACGACGGTTCCCCTGCCGACTGCCGACACCCGGTGGCGCTGCGCCCTGTGCGGCAATCTCACACGTTTCGACGTGACCCGCTCGTCGAAGGTGATCGAGTACGTGCATCTCGACCTGGCCGGAGAGTCGAAGGTCGAGGAACGCGAGGTGGTCAGTGAGACCATCGAGTCCGTGCGCTGCCGCTGGTGCAACGCGGTGGACCAGATCGAACTGGTGGACAGGCCTGGCGCCGGCTCCTGAGGGGACCGGCCCGAGAGTAGTGGGGTGACGGATTGTGGAGCATGAAAGCGGCGGTGAACCGGCCGGCCCGGCCGGGGACGCCGCCGAGGTGCTCGACCGCCCGCTGCCCGAAGGCGTACGGCACAAGGTCGTCGCCCTGGTCTCGGACGCCTTCGGCGGGCTGACGGTCGCGGAACTTCCCGCCCAGCTGAGGCAGTACGCCCGCTTCACCCCGAGCCGGCGCGCCAAGTTCGCGGGCAACGCCATGGCCGCGGCCCTGGAGGGCGACACGCTGTTCCGCCAGCGCATCGGCGAGCGGCTGCGCGAGGCGCAGCCGGAGCTGGCCCGCGCCCTGGAGGCGGGCTCCCCGCCGGCGGCGGCCGACCCCGTGGACGTGGCGGCGGCGGCGTACGTCCTGCGCCCCGTCGGCTGGGTCAAACTGGTCGCCGCCGCAGGCGAGGAGGCGCTGCGCGCCGACGCGGAGCGCGCCGACGAGGCCGCCCAGCGCGAGCTGGAGCGGCTGCGCGAGGAACTGGCGCAAGCGCGCGAGCAGACGAAGAGCGAGACCGAACGGCTGCGCACCGAACTGGAGGCCGCCCGCAAGGAGGCCGACGTGCTCAGCCGCAAACTGCGCAGCGCGCTCAGCGACGTCAAGCGCGGCGAGGCGGCCCTGCGCCGTACGAACGCCGAGACCGAGACGGTGAAGTCCGACGCCGCCGCCCGGGTGACCGCCGCCGAGAGCGAGGCACGGCGGCTGCGGGCCCGCCTCGGCGAGGCGGAGGCGTCGGTCGAGGCGAGCCGCAGGGCCGTGCGCGAGGGCCGCAGCATCGAGGACATGCGGGTGCGGCTGCTGCTCGACACGGTGCTGGACGCGGCCCAGGGGCTCCGCCGCGAACTGGCCCTGCCGCCGGCCTCCGTGCACCCCGCCGACACGGTCGACGCGGTCGAGCCGGGGCGTATGACACCCAAGGACATCGCCGCGCGGGCGCTGTCCGAGAGCGACCCGGCGCTCCTGGACCAGCTGCTCGAACTGCCGCAGTGCCACCTGGTCGTGGACGGCTACAACGTCACCAAGACCGGTTATCCGCAGATGCCGCTCGACAAGCAGCGGCTGCGGCTCCTCGGCGGCCTCTCGATGCTGGCGGCGCAGACCGGCGCCGAGGTGACGTGCGTCTTCGACGGTGCGGAGCTGGTGGCGCCGGTGCTCCTCGCGCCGCCGCGCGGAGTGCGGGTGCTGTTCAGCAAGCCGGGCGTGACGGCGGACGAGCTCATCAGGCAGCTCGTACGCGCCGAACCGCCGGGGCGGCCCGTCGTGGTGGCCTCCACCGACCGCGAAGTGGCCGACGGCGTCGCCAGATCGGGCGCCAGGCCCGTCGCGTCCGCATTGTTGCTCAAGAGGCTTTCGCGCGTCTAGTAACTTCTCGGCCCTATGCCCGATTTGGGGAAACGTACCGTCAAGTCGTGGTCACTGCGGGTGGGATAAGAGTAAAGATTGTGACCACTGGGTGAGTTTTTACTCATGAGGATTTGAACTGATCACAAGAAGGTCACTAAGGTCTGCCCTCGAACCTTCGAACGGTTGATCACCCACCCGGGGTGTCAGCGAAGGTACCGCCGAGTCCATGCAATTCGGTCCATTTCCGCGGGGGAACCGAAGCGTGGAGCCGGGGCTCACGTCCCCGACCCCGGTAGGCGGCTCGAGGAAGAAGGAGCTCGCCTTCGTGGCGTCCCACCGTCGTCCCAAGCAGCCGAGCCGCACTCGTGTGACCGTGCTCACCGCGACCGCAGCCGCAGCCGTCGCACTCACCTCCCAGACCGCTCAGGCCGACCCGAAGCCGAGCAAGAGCGAGGTCAAGGCCAAGGTCGACAAGCTCTACCACGAGGCCGAGGCCGCGACCGAGAAGTACAACCAGTCCAAGGAGCGGCAGGACAAGCTCAAGGAAGAGGTCGACAACCTCCAGGACAAGGTCGCCCGCGGCCAGGAGGACCTCAACGAACTGCGCGGCGCCATCGGTTCGGTGGCCAGCGCGCAGTACCGCTCCGGCGGGATCGACCCCTCCGTGCAGCTCTTCCTCTCCGCCGACCCGGACGAGTACCTCGACAAGGCCGGGGCCGTCGACCAGTTCAGCGCCAAGCAGGCCGCGTCGCTGGAGAAGATCCAGGCGAAGCAGCGCATCCTCGCCCAGCAGCGCGCCGAGGCGACGGACAAGCTCGCCGACCTCGAGGACGTACGCCAGGAACTCGGCGAGAAGAAGAAGAAGTTCCAGGGCAAGCTCGCCGAGGCGCAGCGGCTCCTGAACACGCTGACCGCCGCCGAGCGGGAAGAGATGCGCGAGAAGGAGCAGCGCGCCAGCCGCGCGGCCACCGAGCGCGTGGAACTCGGCAACGAGAAGCCGGCCTCCGGCCGGGGAGCCGCCGCGCTGAGCGCCGCCGCCACCCAGATCGGCAAGCCGTACATCTCCGGTGCGACCGGCCCCAACGCGTACGACTGCTCCGGGCTGACCCAGTGGGCGTACGGCCAGGCCGGCGTCGCCATCAGCCGGACCACCTTCACGCAGCACAACGACGGCACGAAGCTGTACAGCAAGAGCCAGCTGAAGCCGGGCGACCTGGTGTTCTTCAACAACCTGGCACACGTCGGCCTCTACGCCGGCAACAACCAGGTGCTGCACTCCCCCAAGCCGGGCACGGTCGTGCGCTACGAGTCGATGGACTACCTGGGCTCCTTCCAGTTCGGTGTGCGTATCTGACGAACGCCGATCCTCACGGCCGTTGCCCACACCGCCCGTTCGGGCGAATTCCGGCACCTTCCGCTGACCGCCGCGCCCCACCGGTGACCTGGTTCTCCGGTGGGGCGCCGGTATTTGCGCCCGACGGCGCCCGGCGCGGGCTTTTGGCCGCCGCGTGATCGCACCGCTACTGTCTGCTCGCGCAGCTCCCCGGTCCATTGGTCCGCCCGTCCGGGCGGCAGGGGGCTGCCCGCAGCGGAAGGAGTGCGGCTCCTGTGGCGACCCACCGGCGTCCCTCACAGTCCGGCCTCACGCAGAGCGCCCGGGTCACGGTCCTGTCCGCCGCCGCCGCGGCGACGGCGGCGGCGGCGCTCGTTTCGGCTCCGGCGAGCGCCGACCCCCGCGACACGTCATCGGCCGCCCCGGCGTCGGCGTCGTCCCCGGACACCGCCACGGCCACCCGGGCGCGGGTCGACCGGCTCTTCGAGCAGGCCGAGCGGGCCACCGAGCGGTTCAACAAGGCCGACGAACTCGCGGACCGGCTGCGCCAACAGGTCGACCACGCCCAGGACGTGGCCGCCCGGGGCCAGGAGCGCATCAACCACATGCGGGGCGCCCTCGGCGCGGTCGCCGGGGCACAGTACCGGGCCGGCGGCCTGGACCCGACGCTCGCCCTGCTGCTGTCCGAGAGCCCCGACAGCTACCTCGCCAAGGCCTCGGCCCTCGACCGCATGGGCGCCCGTCAGGTCGCCGCCCTCGGCGAACTCAAGGCGGCGCAGCGCGACCTGGGCCGCCGGCGCGCGGAGGCGTCCGTGAAGCTCGGGGAGCTGGAGCGCAGCCGGGCCGCCGTCGCCCGCCACAAGCGCGTCGTCGAGCACAAGCTCGCCGAGGCGCGGCGGCTGCTGAACTCGCTGCCGGAGCAGGAGCGCGAGGAGTTCGAAGGCCGGTCCTCGCGGTCCGGCGACCGGGGCGCGACGCCGCCCGTCCCCACCGGAGGGCCCGTCTCCGGACGCGCGTCGGCGGCCGTGCAGGCCGCGCAGGGCGCCGTCGGCAAGCCGTACGTGTGGGGCGCCAACGGCCCGTCGGGTTTCGACTGTTCGGGCCTCACCCAGTGGTCGTACGCCCAGGCCGGCGTCTCCCTGCCGCGCACCTCGCAGGCGCAGCGGTACGCCGGCCGGCAGGTCCCGCTCGCCCAGGCGCAGCCGGGAGACCTGGTGACCTACCGGGACGACGCCAGCCACATCGGCATGTACGTCGGCAACGGCCAGGTGGTGCACGCGCCCTACCCCGGGGCCCCGGTGCGCTACGACCCCGTCGGCATGATGCCGATCTCGTCGGTGACCCGGGTCTGAGCGGCCCCGACCGGGCCCTGCCCGTCGCCCGCGGCCTGCCCGTACGATCGGCCGGGTGGCTGGTCGGTGGCGCGGTACCCGGTGGCGGCGGTGGGCGGGGCCCGTCCTCGCACCGCTCCTCGTCGTGTCCGCCGCCACGTCGGCGTGCACCACGCCGGGCGAGCCCGCGGACACCGCCGCACGGGACATCCAGCGCGCGCTGGACCGCAGGGCCGCGGCGCTCCTCTCCCGCGACGAGGCCGCCTACCTGGCGGACCTGGACCCCCGGGCGGCGCGGCTGAGGGCGGCGGAACGAGCGGAGTTCGCGAACCTCGCGCAGGTGCCGCTGGGGTCCTGGCAGTACCGGCTGACCGGCCTCGACCGTACGGACACCGGACGCGCCACCGCGCGGGTCGAGCTGCGGTACCGCTTCGCCGGCTACGACGAGGCCCCGGTGAAGACGGCCGAACGGCTCGACCTGGTACGGCGGGACGGGCGCTGGTACGTCGCCGCCGAGCGGCCGGAGCGCCCCGGCGGAGGCCGGCTCTGGGACCAGGGCAGGGTCACGGCCGTGCGCGGCGCGCGCAGCCTCGTGCTCGGCGCGGGCCAGGACGCGCGGCGGCTGCGCGCCGTCGCCGAGGCCGCCGACCGGGCGGTGCCGGCCGTCGACCGGGCCTGGCGCGGTGAATGGTCCCGCCGGCTGGTGGTCCTCGTGCCGCCCTCCCTCGACGGCATGGCCTCGCTGCTGGGGGACCCGGCGGCCGGATACCGGGGAATAGCGGCCGTCACGACCGGCTCGGCGGGCGGCCGGAACGAGGCGTCCGCGGACCGGGTGATCGTCAATCCGGAGGCGTACGCGGCGCTGGGCGACTTCGGGCAGCGGATCGTCCTGGTCCACGAGTCGACGCACGTCGCCACCCGGGCGCACACCTCGGCCGCCACCCCGATGTGGCTCTCCGAGGGCTTCGCGGACTGGGCGGCGTACCGGGGGACGGGACGCACGGCGGCGCAGACCGCCCCCGCGCTGCGTACTGCCGTACAGGCCGGGAGCCCGCCCGCGGCCCTCCCGGCCGACCGGGACTTCGGCTTCGGCGGGGAGACGGGCGCGCTGGCCCGGGCGTACGAGGGCGGGTGGCTGGCGTGCGAGCTGATCGCGCGGGACTGGGGCGAGGAGAAGCTGACCGCCTTCTACCGGGCCGTGGGCGGCCACGAGCGGCGGGCGGGGGCGGTGGAGAAGGCGATGGCGGGCGTGCTGGACACGACGCCGGAGGACTTCACCGCGCGGTGGCGGGAGTACGTACGGCAGCGGCTGGCCTGACGTCCCGGCCCGGTGTCAGGACGCCAGCAGTTCAGGGTCCTGGGCCGCCCCCGCCCGCTGCGTGGGCAGCGCGTTCGGGTCGCGGGTGCGGCGGCCGGGCACCGTGTCGCGCCACAGCCGGAGGCAGGCGCTCACCGTCGCCGCCACCAGCAGCCCGTTGCGCACCACCAGCAGCAGCACGCCCAGCCCGTCGCTCGTCACGACGTGCGAGAACCACACCGGGAACTCCAGGCACGTGACCCCGGTCGCGGCCAGCACCAGGAGCGCGGGCCGCCCCATCCGGCTGCCCCGGAAGACCAGGCAGACCGCCGCCAGGCCGACCAGCCACAGCAGGTACTGCGGGCTGATCACCCGGCTCGTCGTGGTGAACAGCAGGACCGCCGCGAAGGCCGCGTCGCACGGCGTCGACGCCCGGAACGCCCGCGCCCGCAGCCGCCACACCAGCAGCCACCCGAAGGCCAGTGCCGTCAGGCCCATCGCCGCCGAGCTGACGAGCGGGACGTACGGGCCGACGAACTCCACCGACCCGTAGTTCAGCAGCACCTCGCCCCGCCACCCGAAGTGCCGGGCGGCGTGGAAGACGAGCGCGCCGAGCGACTCGATCTCGGTGCCCCGGTCCCGCTGGAAGGTGAGGAAGGCGAGCGCCCCCGGCATCGTGGCGCAGAACACCGCCACCAGAGCGCCCCCGGTCACGGCCGCCGCCGTCCACGCGGCGCGGCTCGCCCGCCCGCGCACGGCGCCGGCGAGCAGCAGCACCGGCCACACCTTCAGCAGCGCGCCGAAGGCCGCGAGCGCCCCCAGGACCCGGGGGCGGCGCGCCGCCGCCAGCAGGGCCGCCACCGCGACCGCGGTCACCATCACGTCGTAGCGCGCGTACGCCGTCGGCCCGAGCAGCGGCACCCCGGCCACCCACACCCAGGCGCCCGCGAGCCGCTTGCCGGGGCGCTGTCCGGCGTACAGCAGCAGACCGGTGACGAGCGCGTCGGCGAGGCAGGCCAGCAGGAAGAAGGCCGTCGCGTAGCCGAGGAACGGCAGCAGGGCGGGGGAGAGGACCGCGAGGGCGGCGGCGGGCGGGTACTGCCAGGTGATGTCGTCCAGCGGGAAGGTGCCGGCGCGCAGGATCTCGTACCAGCCCTGGTAGATCACCGAGACGTCGCTGGTCACGTCGGGGCCCGGCACGGACAGCACCTTGAAGACGCACAGCAGGAGCACGGCCCGGGTGAGGACCCACACGGCGATGAGCTTTGTCCGGCCTGCGCCCGTCATGACCACCCTCGTCCGTTTCCCGCATGGCTGAGGGAGACATGATGCAGGGCCCGGCCGCCCGAGCCAAGGAGCTCGGCCGTTCGGTACTGTCGGCGGCGATGCACAAGACCTTGATCGTGACCAATGACTTCCCGCCCCGCCCCGGCGGCATCCAGGCGTTCCTGCACAACATGGCGCTGCGCCTGGACCCCGAGCAGGTCGTCGTCTACGCCTCGACCTGGAAGCGCGGCCGCGAGGGCGCGCTGGCCACCGCCGCCTTCGACGCCGAGCAGCCGTTCACCGTCGTGCGCGACCGGACGACGATGCTGCTGCCGACGCCGCGGGTCACCCGGCGGGCGACCGCGCTGCTGCGCGAACACGGCTGCGCGTCCGTGTGGTTCGGGGCGGCCGCCCCGCTCGGCCTGATGGCCCCCGCGCTGCGCCGGGCGGGCGCGCGCCGGATCGTCGCCACCACGCACGGCCACGAGGCGGGCTGGGCCCAGCTGCCGGCCTCCCGGCAGCTTCTGCGCAGGATCGGCGAGGGCACGGACACGATCACCTATCTCGGCGAGTACACGCGCTCGCGCATAGCGGCCGCGCTCACGCCGCAGGCCGCCGCGCGCATGGTCCAACTGCCGCCCGGCGTCGACGAGAAGACCTTCCATCCCGGCTCCGGCGGCGAGGCCGTGCGCGAGCGCCTCGGCCTGGCGGGCCGTCCCGTGGTGGTGTGCGTGTCCCGCCTGGTGCCCCGCAAGGGCCAGGACACCCTGATCCTGGCGATGCCCCGCGTCCTGCGCGAGGTGCCGGACGCGGTCCTGCTGGTCGTCGGCGGCGGGCCGTACGCCGAGGACCTGAGGAAGCTGGCGGCCGAGACCGGCGTCGCGGACTCCGTGCGCTTCACGGGGCCCGTGCCCTGGGAGGAGCTGCCGGCGCACTTCGGAGCGGGAGACGTCTTCGCGATGCCGTGCCGCACCCGCCGGGGCGGCCTCGACGTCGAAGGGCTCGGCATCGTCTACCTGGAGGCGTCGGCGACCGGGCTGCCCGTGGTGGCGGGGGACTCGGGCGGCGCGCCCGACGCCGTACTCGACGGCGAGACCGGGTGGGTGGTGCGCGGCGCTCCCGCGGCGGTCGCCGCCGACGAGTCGGCCGACCGGATCGTGACGCTGCTCAAGGACCCGGAGCTGCGGCGGCGGATGGGTGAGCGCGGCCGTCAGTGGGTCGAGGAGAAGTGGCGCTGGGACCTGCTGGCGGAGAAGCTCAGGACGCTGCTCTGACGCGCCTGCCGCCGTACGGACGCGGGAGCGGGCCCCGGACGTGCTCCGGGGCCCGCTCTGGCGTCACTGGGCCTGCTCAGCCCTGGTAGATCGCCTCGATCTCGTCCGCGAAGTCCTTCGCGACGACGTTGCGCTTGAGCTTGAGCGAGGGCGTGATGTGACCGGCCTCCTCGGTGAACTGGGTCGGCAGCACCCGGAACTTGCGCACCGACTCGGCCTTCGACACCGCCGAGTTGCCGTCGTTCACCGCCTGCTGGACGACGGCCAGCAACTGCGCGTCGTCCCGCAGCGACGCCGCCGTCGAACCGGCCGGCTTGCCGTTCTCGGCGGCCCAGCGGCCCAGGAACTCCTCGTCGAGGGTGACCAGCGCCCCGACGAACGGACGCCCGTCGCCCACCACCATGCACTCCGCGACCAGCGCGTGCGCCCGGATGCGGTCCTCGATCACCGCGGGGGCGACGTTCTTGCCGCCCGCCGTGACGATGATCTCCTTCTTGCGGCCGGTGATGGCGAGGTAGCCGTCCTCGTCGAGCGTGCCGATGTCACCGGTGTGGAACCAGCCGTCGGTCAGCGCGTCGGCGGTGGCCGCGTCGTTGTTCCAGTACCCCGAGAACAGGTGCTCGCCGTGCAGCAGCACCTCGCCGTCGTCGGCGATGCGCACGACCGACCCCGGCAGCGGCTGGCCGACCGTACCGATCTTCTGCCGGTCCCACGGGTTGAAGGCGGTGGCGGCGCACGACTCCGTGAGGCCGTAGCCCTCCAGGACGGTGAAGCCGATGCCCCGGAAGAAGTGGCCGAGGCGCTCGCCCAGCGGGGCGCCGCCGGAGATCGCGTACTCGCCCCGCCCGCCGAGCACCGCGCGCAGCTTGCTGTAGACGAGCTTGTCGAAGAGCTTGTGCTTGAGCCGCAGGCCCAGGGACGGGCCCTGCGGCGTGCCGATCGCCCGGCTGTAGGCGATCGCGGTGTCGGCGGCCCTGTCGAAGATCTTGCCCTTGCCGTCCGCCTGCGCCTTGGCGCGCGCCGAGTTGTAGACCTTCTCGAAGACGCGCGGGACACCGAGGATCAGCGTCGGGCGGAAGGAGGCGAGCTCCTCGGTGAGGTTCTTGATGTCCGGTACGCAGCCGAGCTTGATCGGCGCCATGACCGAGGCGACCTCGACGAGCCGGCCGAAGACGTGCGCGGCCGGGAGGAACAGCAGCACCGAGCACTCGCCCGTACGGAACAGCGGTTTCAGGCGCTCCACGGCGTTCCCGCACTCCGCGAAGAAGCTGCGGTGGCTCAGTACGCAGCCCTTGGGGCGGCCGGTGGTGCCGGAGGTGTAGACGATCGTCGCCGGGTCGTCGGCCTTCGCGGTGGCGCTGCGCTCGTCGACCGTCTCGTCCGTGACGCCGGCGCCCGCGATCCGCAGCTCCTCCACGCCGTCGCGGTCGATCTGCCAGACGTGCCGGAGGGCGGGCAGCCGGTCGCGCACGGACTCCACGGAGGCGGCGTGCGCGTCGCTCTCGACGACGACGGCGACCGCGCCGGAGTCGCCCAGGATCCACTGCACCTGCTCGGGGGAGCTGGTCTCGTACACCGGCACGGTCACCGCGCCCGCGCTCCAGATCGCGAAGTCCATCTGCACCCACTCGTAGCGGGTGCGGGACATCAGGGCGACCCGGTCGCCCGGCTGCACGCCGGCGGCGATCAGGCCCTTGGCGGCGGCGCGGACCTCGGCGAGGAACTCCGTGGCGGTGACGTCCGCCCAGGCGCCGTCGACCTTGCGGCTCATGACGGCCACATCGGGATGCTGCGTGGCGTTGCGGCGGATGAGATCTGTCAGGTTGCCGTCCGAGGGGACCTCGTACAGGGCCGGAAGGCTGAACTCGCGCAAGACTGCTGCTCCTCATCGGGCGCCGGCGCCACATCGGTGTGCGCGTCGGTTGCGGTCCAAGACCGGGCAGGTGCTCAGTGGGGTGAGCACGGTTGGACTGCCCGGACGTTACCCACCGGTAGTCGGTTCCGGATAGGGGGGTCCGCCCAGATGTTCGCTGCGTCACACGCCGTGGCGGTGCTCCGGGCAGACTAGTCCAACCACGCGGCGGCACGGAAGTAACCGCAGGTCCGGCCCCCTCTACCCAGGCGCCGCCCCGGCGTCCTAGGGTGATCGCCATGCGAGTGCATGTGGTCAGCGACGTACACGGCAACGCCCGGGACCTGGCCAGGGCGGGGGACGGCGCGGACGCGCTCGTCTGCCTCGGTGACCTGGTGCTCTTCCTGGACTACGCCGATCACTCCCGCGGCATCTTCCCCGAACTCTTCGGCGCCGCCAACGCGGACCTCCTCGTCGGGCTGCGCACCGACCGCCGCTTCGAGGAGGCCCGGGAACTGACCCGCCGGCTGTGGGCGGACGTCGACCGGTCGGCCGCCATCGAGAAGGCGGTGCGCAAGCAGTACGCCGAACTCTTCGCCGCGTTCCCCGCCCCGACGTACGCCACCTACGGGAACGTCGACCTGCCGCAGCTGTGGCCCGAGTACGCCGGCCCCGGCACCACCGTCCTGGACGGCGAGCGCGTCGAGATCGGCGGCCGCGTCTTCGGCTTCGTCGGCGGCGGGCTCAGGACGCCGATGCGCACGCCCTACGAGATCGACGACGAGGAGTACGCCGCCAAGGTCGAGGCGCTCGGCGAGGTGGACGTGCTGTGCTCGCACATCCCGCCGGAGATCCCCGAGCTGGTGTACGACACTGTCGCCCGCCGGTTCGAGCGCGGCAGCCGGGCGCTGCTCGCGGCGATCCGCAGGACCCGGCCCAGGTACGCCCTCTTCGGCCACGTCCACCAGCCGCAGGTGCGGCGGATGCGCGTCGGCCCGACGGAGTGCGTCAACGTCGGTCACTTCGCCTCCTCCGGCCGCCCCTGGGCCATGGAGTGGTGAGCCCGTAGCGGTGAATTGCGGTCCGGCGGCTCGCGGTAGCCTTCACGCGGTACGTGACCCCCGAGTACACGCCCCGTGAGCACGTGCCCCCTGACCGGAACCGCACTGGAGGAGCCACAGCGATGGCCGAACACACCAGCTCGAGCATCACGATCGAGGCGGCGCCGGCCGACGTGATGGCCGTGATCGCCGACTTCGCCCGCTACCCCGAGTGGACCGGCGAGGTGAAGGAGGCCGAGGTGCTGGCCACCGACGCCCAGGGCCGCGCCGAGCAGGTGCGGCTGCTGCTGGACGCCGGCGCGATCAAGGACGACCACACCCTCGCGTACACCTGGACCGGCGACAACGAGGTCGGCTGGACGCTCGTGAAGTCGCAGATGCTGCGCTCCCTCGACGGCTCGTACAGCCTCGCCCCCGTCGGCGGCGGCGACCGCACCGAGGTCACCTACCGGCTGACCGTCGACGTCAAGATCCCGATGCTCGGCATGATCAAGCGCAAGGCCGAGAAGGTCATCATCGACCGGGCCCTGGCCGGCCTCAAGAAGCGCGTCGAGAGCGCCCCGAAGGCCTGATGCCCTGATGCGTACGGTCCTCGTCACCGGCCCCGGCGGCGCGGGCCGCACCACCGTCGCCGCCGCGACCGCCCTGGCGGCGGCGCGCGGCGGGCAGCGCGCCCTGGTCCTGTCCACCGACGCGGCGGACACCCTGGGCGCGGCCCTGGGCACGGCCACCGGTTCCGCCCCGGCCGAGGCCGCGCCGAACCTCTGGGCCGCCAGGATCGACTCCGGCGCCCACTTCCGCGCCGAACTCCTCGCCCTCCAGGAGCGCGCGGCCTCCGCGCTCGACCTGCTCGGCGCCAACCGCCTGGCCGCCGAGGAACTGACCGAACTCCCGGGCAGCGAACAGTTCGCCCTGCTCAGCGCCCTGCGGGCGTGCGGCGATGCCGGGGAGACGGCCGGGGCGTACGACCTCGTGGTCGTCGACCTGCCGCCGCTGCACGCCGCGCTCGCCGCCCTGGCCCTCCCCGAGCAGCTGCGCCGCTACCTGCGCCGGCTGCTGCCGCCCGAGCGCCAGGCGGCCCGCGCGCTGCGGCCCATGCTGGCGCAGCTCGCCGGCGTTCCGATGCCCGCGCAGTGGCTGTACGAGACGGCCGCCCGCCGGGACGCGGAACTCGCCGCGGTCCAGGCACTGCTCGCCGACCCGGACACGACCGTACGGCTGGTGGCCGAGCCGGGGCCCGCCGGTGCCGACGCGCTGCGCGCCGCCCGTACCGGATGCGCGCTCTTCGGGCTGCGCGTCGACGCGGTGACGGCCAACCGGATCCTGCCGGGGGACTCCCCGGACCCCTGGCTCGCGGCGCCGGCCGCGCAGCAGCGCAAGTGCCTGGCCGAGTGGGACGGGTGGTGCGACGAGGGGCAGCCGGCGGCGCCCGTGCGCCGGGTGCGCCACCACGGCTGCGATCCGCGCGGCCTCGGCGACCTCGACGCGCTGGCCGCCGACGGGGCCCTGGCCGTCGAGCCGCCGCGCCGGGACTCCGGGAGCGCGGACGGCCTCCCGCGCGTGGAGGACCGGATCGCGCGGGACGGCGTCCTCGTCTGGCACCTGCCGCTGCCGGGAGCCGTGAAGGAGGAACTCGGCCTGGTCCGCCGGGGTGACGAACTCGTCCTGGACGCGGGCCCGTTCCGCCGGATCCTGCCGCTGCCCTCCGCCCTGCGCCGCTGCGACGTGTCGGGCGCGGGCCTGACCGGCGGCGTACTGAAGGTGCGCTTCACGCCCGACCCCGGTCTGTGGCCGAAGACCACGTGAACGGCCTGCCGCCGTTCGGGTAACGTCGGTGGTACGAGGCGTACGCACCGTACGAACCGCCGCCCTGCCGCAGGAGTCCGCCATGAGCGATGCCACCGAGGGTCCCACCCCCGAGCCCGCCGAGGCGCCCGAAGCCGACGCGTGGGCGAAGGCGTGCGCCGAGGACCTCGCCGCCGAGAAGGCCCGCCGTCGCGC
Organism: Streptomyces sp. NPDC054887; assembly: GCF_053610585.1. Lineage (NCBI taxonomy): Bacteria > Bacillati > Actinomycetota > Actinomycetes > Kitasatosporales > Streptomycetaceae > Streptomyces > Streptomyces sp. NPDC054887. The sequence goes on from NZ_JBSGYQ010000061.1 coordinate 31,295, forward strand.
CGAGAGCGGCGGGGCGCAGCCGGGGTCGGCCGCCGAGGAGCTGCGCAAGCTCGTCGACGCCGTGGCCGACAAGGTCGCCTCCTTCCAGTCGGTGCTGCCGGGCATGGCCGCGCAGGGCACGGTCAGCCAGCTCATCGACCAGGCGAAGTCCGCCGTCGAACCCGTCATAGAGCGCAATCCGGAGGTCTTCGACCACCTGGCGGCGGCGGGCAACGAGCTGCTGGCCGCGTACCGCTCGGCCGTCCAGGGGCAGGAGGGCCGCTGGACCCGCGGCCCCGCGCGTCCGGCGGACCGCGCGCAGCACCCCGACGACGGCGAAGAGGGCCCCGAAGGCCCTTCTCCGAGCACTCACATCGACCTGGACTGAGCTGCGCCTCGGGTACGGTTGGCCCTAGCGGGGCTCGACCGAAAACTGAGGGACACATGGGACTCACCATCGGCGTCGACATCGGCGGCACGAAGATCGCGGCAGGCGTGGTCGACGAAGAGGGCACCATTCTCGACACCCACAAGGTGCCGACGCCGCCGACCGCCGAAGGCATCGTCGACGCGATCTGCGCGGCCGTCTCCGAGGCCGGCAAGGGGCACCAGATCGAGGCGGTCGGCATCGGCGCCGCCGGTTACGTCGACGACAAGCGGGCCACCGTCCTGTTCGCGCCCAACATCCACTGGCGGCACGAGCCGCTGAAGGACAAGGTCGAGCAGCGCGTCGGCATGCCGGTCGTCGTCGAGAACGACGCGAACGCGGCGGCCTGGGGGGAATACCGGTTCGGTGCCGGCAAGGGCCACGAGGACGTCATCTGCATCACCCTCGGCACCGGCCTCGGCGGCGGCATCATCATCGGCAACAAGCTGCGCCGCGGACGCTTCGGCGTGGCCGCCGAGTTCGGCCACATCCGGGTCGTCCCCGACGGCCTGCTGTGCGGCTGCGGAAGCCAGGGCTGCTGGGAGCAGTACGCGTCCGGGCGGGCCCTCGTCCGGTACGCCAAGCAGCGCGCCAACGCCACACCCGAGAACGCGAAGATCCTCCTCGCCCTCGGCGACGGCACGGCCGCCGGCATCGAGGGCAAGCACGTCAGCGCCGCCGCCCGGCAGGGCTGCCCGGTGGCCGTCGACTCGTTCCGCGAGCTGGCCCGCTGGGCGGGCGCGGGCCTGGCCGACCTGGCCTCGCTCTTCGACCCCTCGGCGTTCATCGTCGGCGGCGGCGTCTCGGACGAGGGCGAGCTGGTCCTCGACCCGATCCGCAAGTCGTTCCGCCGGTGGCTGATCGGCGGCCAGTGGCGCCCGCACGCGCAGGTGCTCGCGGCGCAGCTCGGCGGCGAGGCCGGCCTGGTCGGCGCGGCGGACCTGGCGCGCCAGGGCTGACGAGCCGGCTCGCACGCCCGTGGACGCGCCCGCCGTGCCCCCTTGGGGCGCGGCGGGCGTTTCCGTATCTTGATCGGCATGGCGACGAGTACGAGCACGCTGCCCGAGTCCCGTACCGAGCCCGACGGTTCGGCCGTGATCCGTGTCCTCGGCTACAACATCCGCTCGATGCGCGACGACCGCGAGGCGCTGGCCCGGGTCGTCGCCGCCTGCGAGCCGGACCTCGTCCTCGTGCAGGAGGCGCCGCGGTTCTTCCGCTGGCGCAAGCACGCGGCGTGGCTGGCCTCCCACAGCGGCCTGGTCACGGTCGGCGGCGGCGCGACCGCCGCGGGCCCGATGCTGCTGAGCTCGCTGCGGGTGACCGTGGAGAGCGCCGAGGACGTCCTGCTGCCGCGTACGCCGGGGCTGCACCGGCGGGGGTTCGCGACGGCGGTGGTGCGGATCGGGGGCGCCAGACTCGGCGTACTGAGCTGCCACCTCAGCCTCCAGCGCGAGGAGCGGTACGCGCAGGGCGGGATGCTCCTCGACCGCCTGAAGGCGATGGACGTACCGCACGCGGTGGCCGGCGGCGACCTCAACGAACGGCCGGACGGACCGACGTTCCGGCGGCTGGCCGGTGAGCTCCAGGACTGCTGGGCGGTGAAGCCGTGGGGCGGGGAGTACACCTCGACGCCCGAGCGGCCCCACCAGCGCATCGACGCCCTCTTCGCGACGCCGGGGGTCGAAGTCCTCGGCTGCGGCGTACCCCGGGGACTGCCGGAGGCGGACCTGCGCGCGGCCACGGACCACCTTCCGGTACTGGCGGCGCTGCGCGTCCCTGCGTCGTGAGCGCGGGTCCGCGCACCCCGGCCGGAACGCGGCCCCCGGGCGGCGCGGGCCCGGCCGGGGGCGGTGGCTAGACGACCGCGCCGCGGCCCGGGTCGTCGTCCTCGTCGTCGCCGTGCGCCATGCGCGCCACCAGCGTGGCGAAGCCGCCGAGGAAGCCGCCGACGCCGAGCGTCGTCAGCCACCACGTCATGTCCCACTGCAGCAGTACGGCGGCGAGCAGCAGCACGGGGCCGCCGACGACCGCCAGCCAGGCGAACCGCGAGGTGGTGTCCGCGGGCGGCAGGGGAGGCGGCTCCGGCGGCACGAAGTGGCCCTCGTCGCCGTCCTCGCTCTCCTCGGCGTCCTCCTCGCCCGGCTCGTCGAGCGAGTAGTCGCGCGGACCGGCGACGCCGGGCGCGAAGACGACGGAACTGCCGAGCGGTCTCTCCTGGTCCGCTTCGGCTTCCGCTTCCGGCTCGGCGCCCGGGTCCTTCTCGTCCTGCCCGCCGGTCGCCACGGAGTCCTTCCGCGGCGATCTGCCGGGCCGGTCGCCGCCGGTGGTGTTGCGCTCGTCCTCCGGCAGGTAGAGGTCCTCGATCGGCTTGAACGGCTTGGCGCCCGGCGGGTCCGGCGGCTCCTCGCCGTACCCCGCGACGATCGCGGCCCACACCGCCTCCTCGTCGACGGGCTTACCGGCGGGCACACCCGCCGCGGCAGCGGCCCCGGCGGGGTCCGCCGCCGTACGGTCCGGCTCCCGTTCCTCCTCGCGGCCCGCGGGCTCCGCGTCGTGCTCAGCCACCGGTCGTGCTCCCCTTCTTCCCGACACTCGGAGCGAGGCGGCCGATGAACGCACAGCTCTCGTCGAAGATCCGCTCCGCGTCATGGTCCAACGTCGCGACGTGGTAGCTCTGTTCCAGCAGGATCTCCGTGACGTCCGTGGACGAGACGCGGCTGAGGATGCGGGCCGAGTCGGCGGCCGGCACCACGTGGTCCTGCGGGCTGTGCAGCAGCAGCATCGGCTGCGTCACCTGGGGCAGCTCCCCGTCGACGAGCCGGAAGAACTGCCGCACGGAGTGCGCCGCGTGCAGCGGGACACGGTCGTAGCCGACCTCCTCGACGCCCTCCTTCGCGATGTCGCTGCGCAGCCCCTTGGTCGTCCGCACGAGGTGGCGGGCGACCGGCAGCGCGTACGCCGACAGGCCGTGCACCTTGTTCGCCGGGTTGACCACGACGATCCCGGTCACCGCGTCCCCGTGCTTGGCGGCCAGGCGCAGGGTCAGCGCCCCGCCCATCGAGAGCCCGAAGACGAAGACCTGGGCGCACCGCTCCCGCAGGGCGCGCAGTTCGCGGTCGACCTCCGCGTACCAGTCCTGCCAGCCCGTGAGCTGCATGTCCTCCCAGCGGGTGCCGTGCCCGGGCAGCAGCGGCAGGGAGACAGTCAGGCCGCGCTCGGCGAGGTGGTCCGCCCAGGGGCGCAGCGACTGCGGGGAACCGGTGAAGCCGTGACAGAGGAGGACGCCGACCTCTCCGCCCTCGTGGCGGAACGGCTCGGCTCCAGGAAGGACCGGCACCGGGGTCTCCTGTTCATGAGTGGGTTCGCGCAGCGCGCGGAGGGTGTCGCAAGATGCCCTTCACCGTACGCGACCGGACCGACACCGACCAGGTCCGTCGGGCCTCCTTGTGAGCGCGGGGCCAGGCCCGGCACGGGTTATGGTCATCTCGACAGACAAGGGAAGGCACTCGGTTGATCTACGGCGCAATGAAGTTCTCCATCGGAGGATCCCTGAAGGTCGCCTTCAGGCCCTGGGTGGAGGGCCTCGAGAACATCCCCGCCGAGGGCCCCGCGATCCTGGCGAGCAACCACCTGTCCTTCTCGGACTCCTTCTTCCTGCCCGCGGTCCTCGACCGCAAGGTCACCTTCATCGCCAAGGCGGAGTACTTCACCTCGCCCGGCGTGAAGGGCAGGCTGACGGCGGCCTTCTTCAAGGGCGTCGGCCAGCTCCCCGTGGACCGCTCGGGCGCCCGCGGCGCCGGCGAGGCCGCGATCAAGGCGGGCATCGACGTGATCCGGGGCGGCGGGCTCTTCGGCATCTACCCGGAGGGCACCCGGTCGCCCGACGGCCGTCTCTACCGGGGAAAGCCCGGCGGTCTCGCGCGGGTGGCGCTGGCCACCGGTGCGCCCGTGATCCCGGTCGCGATGATCGACACCGAGAAGATCCAGCCGCCCGGCAAGGTCGTCCCCAAGCTGATGCGGCCCGGCATCCGGATCGGCAAGCCGCTGGACTTCAGCCGCTACCACGGGATGGACGGCGACCGCTTCATCCTGCGGTCGGTGACGGACGAGGTCATGTACGAGATCATGAAGCTCTCCGGCCAGGAGTACGTCGACATCTACGCGACGGCGGCCAAGCGGCAGATCGCCGACGCCGAGAAGGCCGCCAAGGCGGAGCGGGCGGAGCTGGAGAAGGCCGGGAAGGCGCAACGGTCCGGCGCGTAACAGCGTCCGCCGGGGGGTGGGGATGATGGCCAAGGCTCAACGCGAGCGGGTCGTACGCATGTCGGTCGAGCAGCCGCTGTGGCGTGCGCTCACCGCCTACCGCGTACTGACGATGCTCTACGCGGTGCTCCTGTTCGTGTTCACGCGGGACAAGTTCGAGCGTCCGTGGGTCGCCGTGGCGTTCCTCTCGGTGATGACCGTATGGACGCTCGTCACGCTCCCCAAGGTGGCGAACGCCGCGAGCTGCACCAAGCGGTTCCTGGTCGCCGACCTCACCGTCGCCCTCACCGGCATCCTGCTCACCCCGCTCGCCGACTTCCAGGCGCAGCAGGTCGACGGCCCCACCCTGCCGTCGATATGGACGGCGGGGTCCGTCCTCGCCTTCGCCATCAAGGGCGGCTGGCGCTGGGCGGCCTTCGCGTCCTCGTTCGTGGCCGCCGCGAACATCGTCGAGCGCGGCGAACCGAGCCGGGACACCTTCCACAACGTCCTGCTCGTGTGGGTCGCCTCCATCGCGATCGGGTACGTCGTCGAGGTCGCCCGCGCCTCCGAACGCACCCTGGCCCGCGCCCTGGAGATCGAGGCCGCCACCCGCGAGCGCGAGCGCCTGGCCCGTGACATCCACGACAGCGTGCTCCAGGTGCTCGCCATGGTGCAGCGGCGCGGCACCGCACTCGGCGGCGAGGCCGCCGAACTGGGCAGGATGGCGGGGGAGCAGGAGGTCGCCCTGCGGACCCTGGTCTCCAGCGGCCTCGTGCCCGCGACGCGGGCCTCGGAGGACGCCGCCCTGGGGGCGGTCGTCCGTACGGTCGAGGTGGACGAGGGCGACGACGAGGGCGGCCCGGGCGGGCGCGAGTGCGACCTGCGCTCCCTGCTCGCCCCGCACGCCGGCTCGAAGGTCAGCCTCGCCGAGCCGGGCGCCCCGGTCCTGCTGGCCCCCGCCGCGGCGACGGAGCTGGCGGCCGCTGTCAGTGCGGCACTGGACAATGTGCGCAGGCACGCGGGGGAGGGGGCGCAGGCATGGATCCTGGTCGAGGACTGGCCGGACGAAGTGATCGTGACGGTACGGGACGACGGCCCCGGCATCCCGGAGGGCAGGCTCGCGCAGGCCGAGGGGGAGGGGCGTCTCGGTGTCGCCCTGTCGATCCGCGGGCGGCTGCGGGACATCGGCGGCACCGCCGAGCTGATCTCCGTTCCGGGGCAGGGCACTGAAGTCGAACTGAAGGTTCCACGGGGGAAGGCGGTACAGGCGCGATGAGCGACACACAGCAGACGATCAGGGTGATGGTCGTCGACGACCATCCGATGTGGCGGGACGCGGTCGCCCGCGACCTGGCCGCGGCGGGCTTCGACGTGGTGGCGACGGCGGGCGACGGACCGCAGGCGGTGCGCCGGGCCCGGGCGGTGAGCCCGCAGGTGCTCGTCCTCGACCTGAACCTGCCGGGCATGCCCGGTGTCCAGGTCTGCAAGGAGCTCGTCGGGTCGGACCCGGCGCTGCGCGTCCTCGTGCTGTCCGCGAGCGGAGAGCACGCCGACGTACTGGAGGCCGTGAAGTCCGGAGCGACCGGCTATCTGCTGAAGTCGGCGGGGCCCGAGGAACTCATCGACGCCGTACGGCGGACCGCGGCGGGCGATCCGGTCTTCACCCCGGGGCTGGCCGGACTGGTCCTCGGCGAGTACCGCAGGCTGGCCTCCGACCCGGCGCCCGCCGCCTCCTCCGACGAGCCGAAGGCGCCGCAGCTCACCGACCGCGAGACCGAAGTGCTGCGGCTGGTCGCGAAGGGACTGTCGTACAAGCAGATCGCCGAGCGTCTGGTGATCTCCCACCGCACCGTGCAGAACCACGTGCAGAACACCCTCGGCAAGCTCCAGCTGCACAACCGCGTGGAGCTCGTCCGCTACGCGATCGAACGCGGCCTGGACGACGCCTAGGGCAACGCCTGAAATGCCCGACGCCCCATGTCGCTGTGACCTGGGTCACCACTAGCGTGGCCGCCGCACGGCACTGCTGTCTGCGGCGAAGGGACATGTGATGCGGGTAGGAGTACTGACCGGGGGAGGCGACTGCCCCGGGCTCAACGCGGTCATCCGCGCCGTCGTCCGCAAGGGCGTCCAGGAGTACGGCTACGACTTCATCGGCTTCCGGGACGGGTGGCGCGGACCCCTCGAAGGCGACACGGTACAACTCGGCATTCCGGCGGTGCGCGGCATCCTGCCGCGCGGCGGCACGGTCCTCGGCTCCTCGCGCACCAACCCGCTCCAGGCCGAGGACGGCGTCCGCCGGGTCAAGGAGAATCTGGCGAAGCACCAGGTCGACGCGCTCGTGGTGATAGGCGGCGAGGACACCCTGGGCGTCGCCACCCGGCTCTACGACGACTACGGCGTCCCGTGCGTCGGCGTGCCGAAGACCATCGACAACGACCTGTCCGCCACCGACTACACCTTCGGCTTCGACACCGCCGTGGGCATCGCGACCGAGGCCATCGACCGCCTCCACACCACCGCCGAGTCCCACATGCGCGTCCTGGTCGTCGAGGTCATGGGCCGGCACGCGGGCTGGATCGCCCTGCACTCGGGCCTCGCGGGCGGCGCGAACGTCATCCTCATCCCCGAGCAGCGCTTCGACATCGAGCGGGTCTGCGGCTGGATCACCTCCCGCTTCAGGGCCTCGTACGCGCCGATCGTCGTCGTCGCCGAGGGCGCGATGCCCCAGGACGGCGAGATGGTCCTCAAGGACGGCACGCTCGACTCGTTCGGTCACGTACGGCTCTCGGGGGTCGGCGAGTGGCTGGCCAAGGAGATCGAGAAGCGGACCGGCAAGGAGGCGCGGACCACCGTCCTCGGGCACGTGCAGCGCGGCGGCACGCCCAGCGCCTTCGACCGGTGGCTGGCGACGCGGTTCGGGCTGCACGCGATCGATGCCGTGCGGGACGGTGACTTCGGCACGATGGTCGCGCTGCGCGGGACGGACATCGTGCGGGTCCCGATGGCGGAGGCGACGGCGCGCCTGAAGACGGTCGACCCGGCCCTCTACGCCGAGGTGGGCGTCTTCTTCGGCTGAGCCGGGCGGCCGGGCGGGGTGGAGCTGTGGGCCTTATATTCGCGCTGAACGGCCCACAGCCCCACTTTCGCCTCCTCGCGGGAGAAGACGTGGAAATCCTGGCTTTCGGCGTGCAGTCCGACGAGAAGCCGCTCATCGAGCGGGCCTTCGCCGGTCACCACGACGTCCGCTGCCTGGACGTGTTCCTCACCGAGGACACCGCGCCCATCGCCGCCGGCCACGAGATCGTCAGCTCCAGCGTCAACGCCGACCTCGGCGCACGCGTGCTGCGCACCCTCGCGGCCGGCGGGACGAAGATGATCGCCCAGCGCTCCACCGGGTTCAACAACATCGACCTCGACACCGCGCGGCAGCTCGGCCTGACCGTCGCCCGGGTGTCGTACTACTCGCCGTACTCCGTCGCCGAGTTCGCCTGGACCCTCGCGATGGCCGTCAACCGCCGCGTCGTGCGCGCGGCGAGCCGCACCCGCGACTTCGACTTCCGCCTCGACGGCCTCCTCGGGCGGGACATGCGCGGCCGTACGGCCGGAGTCCTCGGCACCGGCAAGATCGGCGAGGCCTTCACCCGTATCGCCCACGGCTTCGGCATGAACCTGCTCGGCTGGGACGTGGTGCCCAATCCGGCGTGCGTCGAACTCGGCATGGAGTACGTCGGCAAGGACCGGCTCCTCGACGAGTCCGACCTGGTCAGCCTGCACGTACCGCTGATGCCCGCCACCCGGCACCTCATCGGCGCCGGCGAACTGCGGGCCATGCGGGACGACGCGATATTGGTGAACTCGAGCCGCGGCGGCCTCGTGGACACCGCGGCTCTCGTCCGTGAACTGCGCAAGGGCCGCTTCACCGGAGTGGGACTCGACGTGTACGAGGCGGAAGCCGGGCTCTTCTTCCTCGACAAGTCCCTGGAGGGCATCGACGACGACACCCTGGCCCGGCTCGTCACCTTCCCGAACGTCCTGGTCACCTCGCACCAGGCGTACTACACCGTGGACGCGGTCGGCCAGATCGTCGAGGCGACCGTGCGGAACGTCCTCGACTACACGGCGGGCCGGCGCAGCGAGAACGTACTGGTCCCCGCCGGGGACGGCGAGCCGTCGGCTGCCAGCTGACCCAGCAGTCCAGCCACGATCGCGGTGCCCCGCAGCGTCAGCACCGACTCCGGGTGGAACTGCACGCCCGCGAAGCCCGGCCCGCGCAGCGCGTGCACCTCACCGGTGGCCGGATCGCGGCTGACCTCGACGCCGTGCGCGGCCAGCTCGGCGGCCTCCTCGTCGCCGCAGCGGGCGACGAAGCTGTTGTAGAAACCGACCGTCTCTGGGCGGCCGAAGAGGTCGACGCGGGTCTGCGCCCCCTGGTACGGCACCTGCTTGCGCACGGTCTCCAGGCCGAGTTCGGCCGCCAGCAGCTCGTGCCCGAGGCAGACGCCGAGCAGCCCGTGCCGGTGTCCGCGCACCAGATCGGCGGCGAGTCCGCGCAGGAACCGCATCTTGGCGTCGCCCGCGTCGCGCGGGTCGCCGGGCCCCGGGCCGAGCACCACGGGCCCCTCGTGCGCGAGGGCGGCCGCCCGCAGCCCCGGCTCGTCGTACCGCCGTACGGTCACGTCGAGCCCCGACGACCGCAGCAGGTGGGCGAGCATCGCGGTGAAGGTGTCCTCGGCGTCGATCACCAGCGCGTGCCCGGACAGCGTCGCCGCGCGCTCCCGCATCCGCAGCCAGAACGGCGCGAGCAGCGCCCGCCGGGAGTCCAGCGCCTCGCGTACGCGCGGGTCGTCCGCCAGCCTCGGCCGCCGGCTCTCGTGCTCCGGCCTGCCCGGACGCACCCCCAGCGCCGCGAGGACCCCGGCCGCCTTGGCGTGCGTCTCGGCGACCTCGCTGTCCGGATCCGAGTCGCGCACCAGGGTCGCGCCGACCGGCACCCGCAGCCGGCCGTCGGACGCGATGTCGGCGGTACGGATGAGGATGGGCGAGTCCAGTGTCTGCGCGCCGCCCGCGTCCCGGCCGACGAGAGCCAGAGCGCCCGCGTAGTAGCCGCGGCCGCCGGGTTCGTACCGCTCGATGACGCGGCAGGCGTTCTGCACCGGCGAGCCGGTGACGGTCGCCGCGAACATCGTCTCCCTCAGCACCTCGCGCACGTCGAGCGAGGAGCGGCCGCGCAACTCGTACTCGGTGTGCGCGAGGTGGGACATCTCCTTCAGTCGCGGGCCGACCACGACGCCGCCCATGTCGCCGACCGTGCACATCATCTTGAGCTCCTCGTCGACGACCATCGACAGCTCGGCGCGCTCCTTGCCGTCGTCGAGGAAGTCGAGCAGGCCGTCGGCGCTGGGTCCGTCCGAGGGGTAGCGGTACGTGCCGCTGATGGGGTTCATCACGACCGTTCCGCCGCTCATCCGCACGTGCACCTCGGGGCTCGCGCCGACCAGCGTGCGCTCCCCGGTGTGCACGACGAAGGTCCAGTACGCTCCCCGTTCGCCGGCCAACAGCCGCCGGAACAGCGCCAGCGCGTCGGCCCGGGCGAACCCGGGGAGGCGGCCCTCGAACGTGCGGCGGATGACGAAGTTGGCGCCCTCGCCCTGCCCGATCTCGTCGTCGACGACCCGGCGGACGATTCCGGCGTACTCCTCGTCCGCCACGTCGAACGCCCCGCCCTCCACGCGCACGTCATGGGCGGGGAGCTGCGCGAGGGCCTCGTGGAGCGGCAGCGCGTGCGCCTCCTCGGGGACCAGGACGCTCAGCGGCGTGCCGTCGTCGCGTACGTCGAACCCCCGCTCCCTGATCTGCCGGAACGGCACCAGCGCGAGCACCGGCAGGCCGTCGTCCCCGACGGGGATGTCGGCGAGGCGGGCGGCCTCGTGCACGTCGCCGATCAGCAGCTCGACGGTGTCGTGGTCGTGGCCGGGCGTCCGCCGGCGCAGGAGGGCGAAAGGGCGGGTGTCGTCGAGGAGGGAGCTGATGCGCATCGGTGGTGTTCCTTCCGGGGGAGTCCGGCCGGTCCGGGGGACGCGGTCGGGTGGAGAGGAACAGCCGCTGGAAACACCAAAGGCCGCCCCTCGGGCGGCCTTCGCGATCAATGGTGCGCGCGATTGTCAGTGGGCCGCCGGATGAGCGGTCCACCACCAGTTCTGAGTCGTCTGCGCGAACATGCTCCGCACCCTAGCGGAATCGGGCGCGCGCGTCATGCGTGTCTCAGCGCCGCCATGCGTGCCTCAGCGACGTGTCAGCGCGTCGAGCGCCGACGCGAGGTACGCGCCCAGCTCGTCGCCCCGGGGCAGCACCGAGGGGGCGGCGTGACCGAGCTGGGTGTGCCCCAGGTAGACGCTGTACGCGAGCAGCCCGCGGCGGCGTGCCTCCGGCTCGGGGAAGCCCAGGTCGGCGAAGAGCCGGGTCACGTAGTCGACCCGGCGCTCGGTCACCCGCCGCAGCGCCGCCGCGACCTGCGGGTGCGACGCGGTGGCCAGCAGGGAGACCTCCAGCGGGTCGTCGACCGCGGACGCGGTGGCCTCGGTGAAGAGCCGGCGGATGCGGACGGCGGGATCGGGTTCGCCGTCGATCTCCGTGATGGCCGCCTCGGTCGCGGTCTCGGCCCAGCGGGCGAGGGCGGCCTCGATCAGCGCCTCGCGGTTGGCGAAGTGCCAGTAGAAGCTGCCCTTGGTGGTGCCGAGCCGGACGGCGAGCGGCTCCACCGCGACGGCCGCGAGGCCGCCCTCGGCGATCGCGGCGAGCGCCGCGTCCGCCCAGTCCCGCGCGCTCAGCCGGGGCTTCCTGTCCTGCTTGTCCCGCTGTTGTGCCATGACCGTACGGTACCGTATGGTCAACCGTACGCCAGCGTATGGAGGTCCGTCATGAGCGCGATCCGAGATGTCCACGAGCGCACCGTCCAGGCCCCCGCGGAAGTGGTGGGCGCGTTGCTCGACCGGCTCTCCGCCGAAGACGACCCGATCTTCCCCACGCCGGCCTGGGAGCCGATGCGTTTCGACGGGCCGCTCGCGGTGGGGGCCGCCGGCGGCCACGGCCCGGTCCGCTACAGCGTCTCGGCCTTCGAACCGGGCCGCCGGGTCCGGTTCACATTCGCCCCGCCGGACAACGGCTTCCACGAGATGACCGTGGAGCCGCTCGGCCCGGGTCGCTGCCTCGTCCGGCACGTACTGGAACAGGATCTGCGGGGCGCCGCTCTGCTGATGTGGCACGCCGTGGTGAAGGCGGTGCACGGCACGGTGGTCGAGGAGGTCCTCGACAACATCGAGCGGGTGGCCGCGGGCGGCGTGGACCGCCCCGTGCGGTGGTCGCCCTGGGTGCGGCTGCTGCACCGGCTCAACTGGGAGAGGCCGGCCGCGGTCGGGATACCCGAGGATGCCCGGCTGATCCGCGGCGCCCTCGACCGGCCCGGTTACCAGGACGCGTACCGGATGCGGCTGCTGCCCGGAATGCCGCGCGACCCCGACGGCTGGAGGGGAATCCTGGGCGACACCTTCCCCGTGGTGGCGCGCCGGGACGGCGAACTGCTGATGAACGTCGACACCGCGGGCGTCCGCGCGCGGGCCTCCGTCCTGGTCGACGAACACCATGTGACGCTCAGCACGGTCGCGACGGCCGAGACCGTGCGCGGGCGGCTCTACTGGGCCGTGGTGGGCAGGGTGCACCCCTTCATGGCCCGCGCCGTGCTGCGCCGTACGCACCGCACGCTGGCCCTCGCGGCGCCGAGCGCGGGGGAGCGGACCGTACGAGCGGCCGCCGTCTCATCTGGTGAGCCGGAGAATGGACATGCGGGCTGACCCCGTAATGTGGTGAAGGTGACCGTGAACGCTAAGACCACCCCTGAGGGTGGCAACACCTGGCGAGACCTTCCCGCGGCGCAGCAGCCCGAGTACCCCGATGCCGAGGCTCTGCGCGATGTGATCGCGGACCTCGAGTCGTATCCGCCGCTCGTCTTCGCGGGCGAGTGCGATCAGCTGCGCGCCCGACTGGGAGCCGTCGCCAAGGGCGAGGCGTTCCTGTTGCAGGGCGGCGACTGCGCCGAGGCCTTCGACGCCGTGTCCGCCGACCACATCCGCAACAAGCTCAAGACCCTCCTCCAGATGGGCGCGGTCCTGACGTACGCCGCGTCCGTGCCCGTCGTCAAGGTGGGCCGGATCGCCGGCCAGTACTCCAAGCCGCGCTCCAAGAACACCGAGACCCGCGACGGCGTGACGCTGCCGACCTACCGCGGCGACTCCGTCAACGGCTTCGAGTTCAACGAGAAGGCCCGGATCCCGGACCCCGAGCGGCTGAAGCGGATGTACCACGCGTCCGCCTCGACGCTGAACCTCGTACGCGCCTTCACCACCGGCGGTTACGCGGACCTGCGCCAGGTGCACGCCTGGAACCAGGACTTCGTGAAGTCGTCCCCCTCCGGGCAGCGCTACGAGCAGCTCGCCCGCGAGATCGACAACGCTCTGAACTTCATGAAGGCCGCCGGCACCGACCCGGCCGAGTTCCGCACGGTCGAGTTCTACGCCTCCCACGAGGCGCTGCTCATGGACTACGAGACGGCGCTGACCCGGGTCGACTCGCGTACGGGCCACCTGTACGACGTGTCGGGCCACATGCTGTGGATCGGTGAGCGCACCCGCCAGCTCGACGGCGCGCACATCGAGTTCGCCTCCCGGATCCGCAACCCGATCGGCGTGAAGCTCGGCCCGACGACCACGGTCGACGAGGCGCTCAGCTACGTCGACAAGCTGGACCCGGACCGCGAGCCCGGCCGGCTGACCTTCGTCGTCCGCATGGGCGCCGACAAGGTCCGCGACAAGCTCCCCGAGCTGGTCGAGAAGGTCACCGCCTCCGGCGCCACCGTGGCGTGGGTGACCGACCCGATGCACGGCAACACCTTCGAGGCCGCCTCCGGCCACAAGACGCGGCGCTTCGACGACGTGCTCGACGAGGTCAAGGGCTTCTTCGAGGTCCACAAGGGCCTCGGCACCCACCCGGGCGGCATCCACGTCGAGCTGACCGGTGACGACGTCACGGAGTGCGTGGGCGGCGGCGACGAGATCTTCGTCGACGACCTGCACCAGCGCTACGAGACGGCCTGCGACCCGCGGCTCAACCGCAGCCAGTCGCTGGACCTGGCGTTCCTGGTCGCCGAGATGTACCGCGACCAGTAGGCGGTAGAAGATCGACACGGCTGTGGGG
>NZ_JBSGYQ010000062.1:0-44363 GCF_053610585.1 Streptomyces sp. NPDC054887
GTGTGACACAGACTCGCTGTGTCACACCCCCGCGGCTCTTGCCTTGACGCTGACTGCCGTCGGGCGCAACGCCGGGGCGTTACGCGGACTTGCGGCTGTCGCGCGGATGCACCGCGATGTTCATGGCGCCGGATCGCAGTACCGCGAGCCTTTCGGCCAGGACCTCTTCGAGCTCCTCGCGGGTGCGCCTTTCCATGAGCATGTCCCAGTGCGTACGCGCGGGCTTGCCCTTCTTCTCCTCGGGCCCGTCGCCGTCGACCAGGAGTGCCGTGGCGCCGCACGCCTTGCACTCCCACTCCGGCGGAATCTCGGCCTCTACCGAGAACGGCATCTCAAATCGATGTCCGTTCGGGCATGCGTACTCCACCGCCTGGCGCGGGGCCAGATCGATGCCGCGGTCGGTCTCGTAGCTTGTAACCACGAGTCGCGTGCCGCGGAGAGCTCGCTCACTCATGAATCGTGCCTCCCGGGCTTGTCGCCCACAGGACAGGTGTCGCTGTCGTCGTCATCCGGTCAACGTCCGGTCGGCGGTAAAGATTCCCGTTGCGGGTCATGCGTCGCCCGTCGTGCCGCTGCTTTTCCCAAAGTTGGGTACCCACCAGTGCCCGGTTTGTCACTTATGGCAGCAGATGTCACCCAGCGTTGTCGATTTCCGAGCGCGCAGTAACGGTCCGCCTGGCAGGCCAAAGGCGTACACTACCGGCCTTTGACTTCAAGGTCTAAATTCGCTCCGGCACGGGGTTTCCCGCCGCCTCCACGGCCCGTCGTACGGGTACCCGTACGAGCAGGCCGAAACCCAGGACGAAGAAGGCCACGAGCGAGATGATCGCGTCCCGGTAGCTGCCGGTCAGCTGGTACGCCAGCCCGAAGACCAGCGGGCCGAGCCAGCTCATTCCCCGGTCGCTCATCTCGTACACCGAGAAGTACTCCGCCTCCTTGCCGCGCGGCACCAGATGGGAGAAGAGGGAGCGCGAAAGGGCCTGGCTGCCGCCGAGGACCAGTCCGATCGCCGCGGCCAGCGCGTAGAACCACACGGGCTCCCCGGCCGGCAGGAACCATCCCGCGCCGATCGTCAGCGTCCAGGCGGCGAGCGAGGCGAGGATCGTGCGTTTGGCGCCGAACCGCTGGGCCAGCCGGCCCATGCCCAGCGCCCCCGCGACCGCGAGCACCTGGACCAGCAGGATGGCCGTGATGAGGGTCGTCTGGTCGAGGCCCAGCTCCTCCGACCCGTAGACCGACGCCTGCGAGATCACCGTCTGGACCCCGTCGTTGTAGACCAGATAGGCCAGCAGGAAGGAGAGCGTCAGGGGGTGGCGGCGCATGTCCTTCACGGTGGCGACCAGCTGACGCCACCCCGCGCCGACCCGTCCCGGCGGGTGGCCGCCGCCCGAGTCCGCCGCCGCCACCTTCCGGTCGCGCAGCCTGCGCAGCGGTACGAGCGTGAAGGCGCCCCACCACAGGCCCGCCGACGCCAGGCAGATCCGCACGGCCTCGGACTCCGAGAGCCCGAAGCCCTCGTGCCCGGAGTAGAGGACCAGGTCCAGGACGAGGACGAAGGCCCCTGACGTGTAGCCGAAGGCCCAGCCGCGCGAGGACACCCGGTCGCGTTCGGCGGGCTCCGCGATCTGCGGGAGGTACGCGTTGTAGAGCACCATCGAGACCGACTGCGCGGCGTTCGCGACGATCAGCAGGAACGCGCCGAGCAGGTAGCGGTCCCCGTCCAGGAAGAACATGCCCGCCGTCGCGCCCGCCCCGACGTACGCGGCGGCCGCCAGCAGGGGCTTCTTGCGGCCCGTACGGTCGGCGACCGCGCCCACCAGCGGCATGACGAGGACGGCCACCACGACGGACACGGACACGGCGTACGCGAACACCGAGCCCGCACGCACCGGGACGCCCAGCGGGTGGACGAAGCCCTCGGCGTCCGCCGCGGCCTTCGCGACCGACGTGAGGTACGGGCCGAGGAAGACGGTCAGCACGCTCGTCGAGTAGACGGAGCAGGCGAAGTCGTAGAAGTACCAGCCGCGCTGCTCGCGCCTGCGGCCGGCCGGTCCCTCCGGACCGCCCGCCCCCTCCGTACCGTCCGTACGGTCCACGGTTCCAGCGCTCACCGGGCGCCCCCTCGCTCGTCCCCGTGCCGTCGCGGGCGCGGGGCGGATGTCCGGGCTCAGGCCCAGGCGCCCCGCTCGGTCAGGACCGTGCGCAACGTCTCGATGTGATCCGTCATGATGCCATCCACGCCGAGATCCAGGAGCGCTGCCATCCGCCCCGGATCGTTGACCGTCCACACGTGCACCTGGAGGCCCAGCGCGTGGGCGGTGCGCAGGAAGCGGTGGTCGACGACCCTGACGCCGTTCTGCGTCTCGGGCACCTGGGCGCACACCGCGCCGCGGCGCAGCGCGGCGGGCAGCGAGCGGGCGCGCAGCCACAGGCCCAGGACGCCCGTCGTGCCGAACGAGGTGGCGAGACGGGGGCCCGCGAGGCGCTGCGCCCTGGCGACGCGGTTCTCGTTGAACGAGCCCACGCACACGCGGTCCCACGCGCCGGTCCTGCGGATGAGCTCGATCAGCGGCGTGAGCGCGGGCTCCGCCTTGATGTCGACGTTCCAGCGGGCGTCGGGGAACTCTTCGAGGAGTTCCTCGAAGAGGGGCAGCGGTTCCCTGCCCGCGACCCGGACCCGGCGGACGTCGTTCCAGGGAAGCGCCGCTATGCGGCCCCTCCCGTCCGTCACCCGGTCCAGGGTCGCGTCGTGGAACGCCACGAGGCGGCCGTCCGCCGTGGCGTGCACATCGGTCTCGAAGTAGCGGTACCCGGCCCCGGCGGCGCGCCGGAACGCGGCCGCGGTGTTCTCCAGTCCGTCGGCCGCCCCGCCCCGGTGGGCGAAGGCGAGCGGCGCCGGATGGTCCAGATAGGGATGGCGTACGCGGTTCACCGGGGGATTATCGCCCCCCGCGGTGTACGGCCGGCCACCACCTCGCTGCCGCTCCCGGGCGCGGGGACGGCGAACAGGCGCAGGAAGAGCTGGGCGAGCGGCCCGATGGCCAGCGCGTAGGCGACGGTGCCGACGCCGAGCGAGCCGCCGAGGGCGAAGCCGGTGGCGACGACGAGCACCTCGATCGCCGTGCGGACGAGCCGGATGGAGCGCCCGGTGACCCGGTGCAGTCCGGTCATCAGACCGTCGCGCGGGCCGGGGCCGAAGCGCGCGGCGATGTACAGGCCGGTCGCGGCGCCGTTGAGCACGATCCCGGCGGCCATCAGCGCGATCTGCGCCGCCAGTCCCCGGACGTCGGGCACGAGGGCGAGCGTGCCGTCCATCGCGACGCCGATCACCACGACGTTGGAGACGGTGCCGAGCCCCGGCCGCTGGCGCATGGGGATCCAGAGGAGCAGCACGGCCGCCCCGACGACGATCGACACCACGCCGATCGTCAGCCCGGTCCGCTCGGCGAGGCCCTGGTGCAGCACTCCCCAGGGTTCGAGGCCGAGGCCCGCGCGGACCAGCAGCGCCGAACTCGCCCCGTACAGCGCGAGACCGACGTACAGCTGGGTGAGCCGACGGGTGAGTTCCCTGGACAAGTGGTGCTCCCTGGGTCGAGGTGCTGGCGTGAGTGGACCGCCGCATGACACTCTGTGGCTTGGCAGGAGATGCCATCCATGGCCAATTCGACTTAGGTGGACTGGGATTTATGGCGCAGTGGACTTCGGCGGTCGGTGCGGCGCAGCTCGCTCGTCAGCTCAACGCCCAGCAGACCCGCCCGTCCGGCCCCGGCACGCGCAAGCCGCCGGCCTACCGAGCCCTGGCCGACGGCATAAGGCTGCTGGTGCTCGAAGGGCGGGTGCCGGTCGCGGCGAGGCTGCCCGCCGAGCGTGAACTCGCGGTGGCCCTGGCCGTCAGCCGTACCACCGTGGCGGCGGCGTACGAGGCCCTGCGCGCCGAGGGCTTCCTGGAGTCGCGCCGGGGAGCGGGCAGCTGGACCGCCGTGCCCGCGGGCAACCCGCTGCCCGCCCGCGGCCTGGAACCGCTGCCTCCGGAGTCCCTCGGTTCCGTGATCGACCTCGGGTGCGCCTCCCTGCCGGCGCCCGAGCCGTGGCTCACCCGCGCCGTGCAGGGCGCCCTGGAGGAGCTGCCGCCGTACGCCCACACCCACGGCGACTACCCGGCGGGCCTGCCCGCGCTGCGCCAGATGCTCGCCGACCGGTACACCGCGCGGGGCATCCCGACCATGCCCGAGCAGATCATGGTCACCACCGGCGCCATGGGCGCGATCGACGCCATCTGCCACCTGTTCGCGGGACGCGGCGAGCGCATCGCCGTCGAGTCGCCGTCGTACGCGAACATCCTCCAGCTCATGCGCGAGGCCGGCGCCAGGCTGGTGCCCGTCGCGATGGCCGAGGGGCTCACGGGCTGGGACCTGCCGCGGTGGCGGCAGGTCCTGCGCGACGCCGCCCCCCGGCTCGCGTACGTCGTCGCGGACTTCCACAACCCGACCGGCGCGCTGGCCGACGAGAACCAGCGGCGCGGGCTCGTCGACGCGGCGCGCTCGGCCGGCACGGTGCTCGTCGTGGACGAGACGATGACCGAGCTGTTCCTCGACCCTGGCATCGACATGCCCCGCCCGGTCTGCGCCTTCGACCCGTCCGGCAGCACGGTCCTGACCGTCGGATCGGCGAGCAAGGCGTTCTGGGCCGGCATGCGCATCGGCTGGGTGCGGGCCGCGCCCGACGTGATCCGCAGCCTGGTGGCCGCGCGGGCGTACGCCGACCTGGGCACGCCCGTGCTCGAACAGCTCGCCGTCACGTGGCTGATGAGCACCGGCGGCTGGGAGGAGGCGGTGGAGATCCGCCGTACGCAGGCGCGGGACAACCGCGACGCGCTCGTCGCGGCGGTCCGCAGGGAGCTGCCGGACTGGGAGTTCGACGTACCGGGCGGCGGCCTGACGCTGTGGGTCCGTACCGGAGGGCTGTCGGGGTCCCGGCTCGCGGAGATGGGCGAGCGCGTCGGCGTACGGGTCCCTTCCGGGCCGCGCTTCGGGGTCGACGGGGCCTTCGAGGGGTACGTCCGGCTGCCGTTCACGGTCGGCGGCCCGGTGGCGGACGAGGCGGCGGTGCGGCTGGCCGCGGCCGCCCGCCTGGTGGAGAGCGGGGCGAGCAACGGCTCGGAGGCCCCGCGCACCTTCGTCGCCTGACGGGCGCTCCGGGGGTCAGTTCTCGACGGGCACCGGCTCCGGCTCCTGCGCCGGGGGCTGGATACGGGCGCCCTGGGGCTCCGGCTCCGGGGGCAGGACGCGTTCGGGCAGCAGCTCGACGACGGCCTGCCGGTGTGCCTCGCTCGTCGCGTCGTCGTACGGGTCGGGCGTCGCCGGGACCTGGAGGCGCACGACGGGGCCCGTGCCGAGGCGTGCGTAGCCGCGTCCGGGCGGCGCGTCGCGCGGGGGAGTGGTGTGCGGCGGCTCTCCCAGGACCGCTTCCACCTGCCCGGGAACGGCCGCACCGAGCACCACGCGCGCGCGCGTGTGGGAGCGCACGGTCTCGGTCAGCGCGTCCACGGCGTCGAACTGCTCGGCCACCACCACCGTCACGTTCGCCGCCCTGCCGTGCCGCAGAGGCACCTGGAGCAGCTGCTGGGGGTCGGTGCGTCCTTCGGCGGCCGCCAGGTGGGCGAAGACGCCGGGGCGGTCCAGCAGGATCCACAGCGGGCGCCGGGTGTCCTCCGGCGCGGGGTGGCCGGCCTGCCGGGCGCGGTTCGCGGCGATCAGCCGCCGCTCGGTCTCGTGCGCGGCCCATTCCAGGCTGGCGAGCGCTCCCGGGAGGCTGCATTCGACGGCGAGCACGCCGGCCCGTCCGGCGAGGCACGCGTACTCGCCGGTCCCGCTGCCCTCGACGATCACCACGTCGCCGTGCTGGAGGGCCTGGAGGGCGATGGAGCGCAGCAGGCTGCTGGTGCCGCTGCCGGGCTGTCCGACGGCGAGCAGGTGCGGCTCCGTCGAGCGCGTCCCCGTCCGCCAGATGACGGGCGGGGCGTCGTACGTCCTGTCGCCCTCGGTGACCGGCACGGTCCGCTGGACCGCGTCGGCGTCGGTGAAGCCGAGGACGGTCTCGCCGGGGGCCGTGACGAAGTGCTGCGCGGCGATCGTGGTGGCCAGCGGCGGGAGCACGGTCATGAGGAGCTGGTTGCCCTCCTCGTCCCAGCCGAAGCGGTACTCCCGGCCGCGCCCCGACTTGGCGTGCAGCAACTGCTCGACCCGCGCCCGGGACGCGGGCTCGCCGTCGGTGAAGTACGCCGGGTAGCGCACCAGGAGCCGGACGAGCCGGCCGTCGTCGAAGTCGTACTCGGGAAACGCCTTGTCCCAGTCGCCGCCGTGGGCGAACAGCGGGCTGGGGTCCTCGGCCACCGAGAAGTACGGCACCAGGGCCTCGTACAGGGCCCTCAGCCGGTCCGTCTCGGCCTCCCCCGGGCCGGACGGGGCGGCGGAGCGGTCGCGTCCCTTCCAGGCGGCCGCGGCCATCACCGTGATCAGGGCGAGCAGCGGCCCGTACGGGATGAGCGCGACCACCAGGACGACGGCCGCCACCAGGAACAGCGCGGACCCACGCCTCTCCTTGGGCGTGTCCGTCCACTTGCGCCGCCCGGCGGCGGCCAGCTGCCGCAGACCACGCGAGAGCGTGATCACCGGATGGAGAACGTCGGTGGCACTGTCGGCTGCGGTGCGCGCGATCTCGCGGCTGCGGGTGATCGAGGCACTGCCGCTGCTCAGAATGCGGGGGAGTGGAAGCCGGGCCACGTCGGTCTCCTGGTGGTGTTGGAACGGTGGTGGCAGGTCAGAACTTGATCCCGCCCAGAAGGCCGGCGAGGCTCGCGCCTCCGGCCTTGATGCTCGGCGCGATGGCCGTTCCCGCGAGGTAGAAGCCGAACAGCGCGCAGACGAGCGCGTGCGACGCCTTGAGGCCGTCCTTCCGGAAGAAGAGGAAGACGATGATGCCGAGAAGCACGACGCCTGAGATGGACAGGATCATGAGGTTCTCCTGGTTGAGGGGACAGTCACCATGAGTTCTTCCAGGCTCACAGCTTGTATCTCCCTGCCAAAAGGTGCAAATGGGTTACTTTTCAGCTTTTTCACTGAAGTGGCCCATGAGTGTCGGTGCGACGTCCGGTTCGCCCTGATCTTTGCCTCCGCCGACCCGCGTCATGTCGGTGGACGGGCAGTACCCTGTCGATTCACTCGTACGGCGCTGATGCCGTACGCACAGGTCACAGCAGTGAACGGCAGTGGAAGGCGGTCCCTCCGATGGGCGAAACCCCGGATCCCGAAGTGGTCGAGCTGGCCGGCAAGGTCTTCGACCTGGCACGTCAGGGAGACGCCGAGGCGCTCGCCGCGTACGTCGACGCCGGCGTGCCCGCGAACCTCACCAACGACCGGGGCGACACCCTCGTGATGCTCGCCGCCTACCACGGCCACGCCGCCGCGGTGGAGGCCCTCTTGAGCCGCGGAGCCGACCCCGACCGGGCGAACGGCCGGGGCCAGACGCCGCTCGCGGGCGCGGTCTTCAAGGGCGAGGAGGCGGTGGTGCGCGCGCTGGTCGCCGGCGGCGCCGACCCGGCCGCCGGAACCCCGTCCGCCGTGGACACCGCTCGCATGTTCGACAAGAAGGACCTGCTGGAGCTCTTCGGGGCCCGTTGACCGCTCCGGGGACGGGTCGCCGTAAATGTGGTCGCGTCGGTGAAATGGCTGGGTCATCATGACGTCGGATTCACATGCACGCGGTGCGGGCAGAAGTTGCCGGATCACGGGGAATGTGAGCGGGCCCACTCCGGGCCCACCGACGAGAGGCAGAGGAAGATGGTCTACAGCGAGCGAAAGACGACGGCGGACTCCGGCCGGACATGTTGTCGCGCGGCCTAGACAGGCACGTATCCCGGTTGCGTCGACAGCTTGATGTGAGGCTTTTTCCATGTTCGATCCAGTCATAGCGCCGAGCGGCACCTTGCTCGGCCTCCTGCAGAGGGGCCGCGGCGACGGCACGCTGCACGCGCTCGCCGCGCCGCGCTCCGAAGCGCTCGCGGCCCTGAACCACTGCGTCCTCGACGACCCCCGCAACGACTGGCAGGTCGAGAGCCGCTCCCTCTACTACGCGCGCCTCTACCTGGATCTCGACGGCGGGCTCGAAGCCATCGAGCGGCACCTCTTCGACCCGGAGGACCTCGTCGACGACGACGAGGGCAGGACCGGCCTCCCGCTCGCCGTGCTCGGCCACCTCGCCTCGTACGGCAGGGACGACGCCCTCGTGCTGCTGCGGCGGTACGCCAGGACCGGCTCCAACTGGACCTGGGCACTCGACGAACTCGCCCTGCGCGACGACGACGCCGGACTGCGCGGCCTCGCCGCGTCCGTCCTCGGACGGTTCCCCGCCACCCCCGAGGGTGAGGCCGGGCTGGCCGCCGCCGTACGGGACGCCTTCGAGCCCCGGCCGTGGCGGCTGTGGTCCGAGGACCCGCGCGAAAGCGTCGGGGCCCGGGTCCGGGCCGCCCGCGAACAGGGCTCGTTCCACCGCTGGCAGCGCCAGCTGCGCCCGACGGGCCCGCGCCCCGAGTGGAGCGTGCAGGCCGTCTTCGACTGGGCCCAGCAGGGCCTCGACCGCGGTATGCCGCTCCACGTGCCGGCCGCCCGCTGCCTGGGCGCGGTCGCCGGTCCCGGGGACCGGTCCGCCGTGATCGAGGCGGCGCGCGGCGGCCAGGACGGCGCCCGCTGCACCGCGCTGCACTACCTCGCCGAATCACGGGACCCCGTCGTGCTCGACCTCATCGAGGCGGCGGCGCACAGTCCCTCCCGCACCGTCGCGGACGCGGCCGTGGCCGCCTTCGAGCGGATGTGCGGCGACGACGCCGTGGACCGGGCGCGCGGCTGGGTGCACCGCCCGGACGCCCTCGGCGCGTCCGCCGCCGGGGTGCTCGCCTGCCGGGGCGGGGCCGAGGACGCCCCGCTCGTGCTCGGCGCGCTGCGGGAGACCGTACGGGCGGACGGGCCCGACGCACCGCTGCTGTGGAACCTCGTGGACGGCGCGGGGCGGCTCGGCCTGCGCGCGGCGGCTCCCGTACTGCGCCACGTCTACCGGGAGACCGCCTCCTCGCACCTGCGCGGCCGCGCGGCGCGCGCCCTGGCCGCCACGGACCCGCTGTTCGCCACCGGCTTCGCCGTCGAGTGCCTGTGGGACTGCGAGGAGACCACCAGGGAACTGGCCGCGCTGCACGCCGAGACGGGCGACGCGCGCGTGGCGGAGCGGCTGCGGCGGCTCGCCGCCGATCCGGCCGAGGAGGCCGAGGTGCAGACCGCCGTACGCAGCAGGATCGCGCCGGACGCGCCCGCTCACTGAGCGGGCGGCGGGGCGCGCGGGGGGGGGGGGGGCGGCGGCGGCGCCCCCCCGCCGAGCGGGCCGAGGGGGCGGCGGTCCCCCCCGCCGTCCGCCCCCGTCCCCCGCGGGCCGCCCCCCCACCCGCCGGGGGCCCGGGGCCGCGGGACGAGCGGGCGACGGGCGCGGCGGCAAACGCTCACAGGGCGTTCCCCGCCCGGACAGATCCAAGTCGGCCGGGACTCTCGTGGCGCGACGACAACACGGATATGCGTGTCGTCATCGTCACCGAATCCTTCCCGCCCGATGTCAACGGCGTCGCCCACTGCGCCCTGCAGACCGCCCGGCACCTCGCCGCCCGCGGTCACGAACCGCTCGTCATAGCCCCCGCTGCCGGGGCGGCCCACAGCGCGTCGGGACCCGGGACGGCGACGGCCGCCGGGTCCTGGCCGGGCTCCGGATCCGTGCCGGGGTACGCGCCCGACAGCGGGCTGCCGTATCCCGTGGTGCGCGTACCCTCGCTGCCCCTGCCCGGCTATCCGCAGGTGCGGGTGGCGCTGCCCAGCCGACGCGTCGCCGCCGCGCTCACCGCCCACCGCGCCGACATCGTCCACCTCGCCGGGCCCTTCGTGCTCGGCGTGCGCGGCATGGCGGCCGCCGCACGCCTGGGCATCCCGGCCGTCGCCGTCTACCAGACCGACCTCGCCGGATACGCCCGTACGTACGTGGGCGCCGGGGAGGGGACCGCGTGGCGTCGCCTGCGGGCCGTGCACAGCGCGGCCGACCGTACCCTCGCGCCCTCGACGGCCGCCCTGCGCGACCTGGAGGACCACGGAGTGCCCCGGGTCCGGCTGTGGGCACGCGGGGTCGACACCGAGCGCTTCCGGCCCTCTCTGCGCGACGAGGCGCTGCGGCGCGCTCTCGCGCCGGGCGGGGAACTGCTCGTCGGATACGTCGGGCGCCTCGCTCCCGAGAAGCAGGTGGAACTCCTCGCGGGCGTGTGCGGGCTGCCGGGCGTACGGGTGGTGGTCGTCGGGGACGGGCCGAGCGAGCCCTCGCTGCGGGCCGCGCTGCCGGGCGCCGTCTTCCTGGGGCGCAGGACGGGTGACGAACTCGCCCGGATCTTCGCCTCCCTGGACGTCTTCGCGCACACCGGACCGTACGAGACCTTCTGCCAGACCGTTCAGGAGGCCATGGCCAGCGGCGTTCCCGTGATCGCCCCGGCGGCGGGCGGCCCGCTCGACCTCGTCCGCCACGGGAACACCGGGCTGCTCGTCGAACCGCGCGACCCGGCGGCCGTGCGCGCGGCCGTCTCCGCGCTCGCCGCCGACGCCGCACTGCGCGCGGCCTGCGGAACGGCCGGGCGGGCGGCCGTCCTGTCCAGAACCTGGGCCGCCGTCGGCGACCAGCTGCTCGGCCACTACGCGGACGTACTGCGTGACCGTACGGCGGTGGCGGCATGAGCGGGGCCGGGAACGGCGGGGCGCTGCGGATCGTCCGGCTGGCCAACTTCGTCACCGCCTCGTCCGGCGGGCTGCGCACCGCCCTGCGGGAACTGGGCCGCGGCTATCTGGCCGCCGGGCACGAGCCGGTGCTCGTCGTACCGGGCGAACGTGAACGCGACGAACGCACCGCACAGGGACGGGTGATCACGCTGCCGGGCGTGGAGCTGCCGGGCACCGGGGGTTACCGGGTCATCGCGGGCCGCCGCAGACTGCGCGCGCTCCTGGAGACGCTCGCACCGGACCGGCTGGAGGTGTCGGACCGTACGTCGCTGCGCTGGACGGGGGAGTGGGCGCGGCGCAACAGGGTGCCCTCGGTGATGGTGTCGCACGAGACGGCGGACGGGGTGCTGCGCACCTGGGGGCTGCCGGAGGGCGTCGCCGGGCGCACCGCGGACCGGCTGAACGCGCGCAGTGCGTGGGCGTACTCCCGGATCGTCTGCACCACGGAATGGGCGGAGCGCGAGTTCGTGCGCATAGGCGCGCGCAACGTGACGCGTGCTCCTCTGGGCGTCGACCTGCGCGCGTGCCGTCCCGAGCGCCGTAGTGCCGCGCTGCGCGCCCGGCACGCACACGGGAACGACGTCCTGCTCCTGCTGTGCTCGCGTCTGTCGGTGGAGAAGCACCCGGGAACGGCCCTCGACGCTCTCGCGGCGCTTCGCGGGAACGGCGTACGGGCGACCCTGGTGGTCGCCGGGGACGGGCCCCTGCGGGAACGGCTGACGCGCAGGGCGCGTGCGCAGCGACTGCCGGTCACGTTCCTGGGACACGTCGGGGAGCGCGGCGAACTGGCGGACGTTCAGGCCGCCGCGGACGTGTGCCTCGCGCCCGGACCCGCCGAGACGTTCGGGCTGTCGGCCCTGGAGGCACTGGCCTGCGGCACCCCGGTCGTCGCCAGTGCCTCCAGCGCGCTGCCGGAGGTCGTCGCGGACGCGGGACTAGCGGCCGCCGACTCCGGCCCGGCCTTCGCCGACGCCGTACGGCAACTGCTCGCCCGCCCCGAGGACATGCGCCGTGCGGCGGCCAGGGCCCGCGCGGAGCTCTTCGGGTGGCCCGCTGCGGTGGACGCGTTCCTGGCCGCCCACGACGCCCGCACGCCGTCGCGCTCCCCGGAGGCGACGGGATGAGCGTCGACGCCGGTACCGGGGCACTGTCCGGCGGAGCCGGCGGCGCGGTGGACGACACCGCCGGACGCCCCGGAGGGTGTGCCCCGGGCCTTGCACGGGCCTTCGACGGTCCAGTCGTGCCGCGTGCGGTTCCACGTCCGGCGTTCCCGCGCGTCCAGCCGGTCCGTTCGGTTCCCGACGACCGCACACGGGGATCGCACGACCGTCGGGCTGCCCGGGCACTGTCTTCCGCGGGCCCCCGCAGGGCGGTGCGGTTCGTGGCGCTGGGGGACTCGCTCACCGAGGGCGTGGGGGATCCGGTGGGCGGGGGGTGGCGTGGCTGGGCGGCGCTGCTCGCCGGCGGGCTGGCGGGGCGCGGCGAGGCGGCCGAGTTCCGGAACCTCGCCGTGAGCGGGGCACTCAGCCGCGATGTCGTCGAGCGCCAGGCGCCCCGAGCCCTGGACTGCGCCCCGGACATCGCGTCGGTCGTCGTCGGCGTCAACGACACCCTCCGCCGAGGGTTCGACATCCACGCGTTCGCGGCCGACTTCGACCGCGTCTGCGCCGCCCTGACCGAGAGCGGCGCCGTACTGCTGACGGCGTGCCTGCCCGATCCCGGGACCATGCTCGGCCTGCCCGCGCCGCTCGCCCGTCCGCTGGCCCGCAGACAGCGCGCCGTCAACGCGGTGACACACGCGCTGTCCGCGCGGTACGACGCCCTGCACCTGCACTTGGCCCAGGGCGCGTGGGTGGCCGACCGGAGCCTGTGGAGCGCGGACCGGCTGCACCCGGGCGAGCGCGGCCACCGGCTGATCGCGGCCCGCTTCCACGCCCTGCTCGCCGCCGAGGGGCTTGCTGAGGGGCAAGCGCCGGGACCCGAACCCGAGCAGCCACCGCCCACCCGCGCTGCCGCCCTGCGGTGGCTGCTGACCGCCGGCACCGGCTGGCTGGCCCGCCGCTCCACCGATCTGCTGCCGCAGCTCCTGGCCCTCGCGGCGACGGAAGTACGCCACGGCGCGCGCGGCACCGGTGCGCGGCTCGACCTGCGCGCCTCCCAGGCGCTCTCGGCCGCGCTGGCCGCCCTTCCGGAGCTGCGCGCTGCCGGAAGGGGGGAATGAGCGGGCGCCGGGCGTGGCGGCATGTCCGCGATGTGGCCGGCCCACTGTCCGAGGGGGCGGCCTTCACAACTCGGCGCCGCTACGGAGACGTCGCCGTCGGCGGAGTGCGGTTGGCCTTGAGGTTCACGTACGGCGAGCCGTCCCGGCCGACCGGAGCTGTGCGCTGGCGGTACCCGGCTGCCACCGGGGCTCACTTCCGGCGGCCGATCCCGGCCGGCCGGGACCGCGCACACGGTGGTGCACGAGCGGGTCGTCGAGGCCCCGAGCGGTTCGACGCAGGGAACGGCCGTACGGCCGCTGCGCTTCCCTTCCCCCACCGCGCGACTGCCCGCCGCGCGGAACGACCGCGTACGGGTACGTCGTACGGCGCCGTTCGAGAGCGAGCGGCCTGAGGGCGGGCCCGACACCCGTGCGGTGCCTGAGCGCTGAAACGCGTGCGGGTACGTCGTGAGCGCCCGGTGCGGGCCGAACCTCCCGTGCGGTCCCTGAGCGCCGCCCGGGAGGGGCAGCGGGCCGGCGGGCGGTCGATGGCCGTCTGGGGCCTCACGCGCCCCTCAGCGCCCGCCCCCAGCGACGAAACGCAGGGGCGTGCCCGGTGCGGCCTGTGCCGCCGCCGAGAGGTCCCGCTCCCTGACGACCGCGATCACCGGGTAGCCCCCGGTCGTCGGGTGGTCGGCCAGGAAGACCACCGGCCGCCCGTCCGGAGGCACTTGCACCGCGCCGAGGACCATGCCCTCGCTCGGCAACTCCCCCTCCACGGCGCGCTCCAGAGCGGGTCCCTCCGTGCGCAGCCCGATGCGGTTGCTCGCGGAGGACACCCGGTAGACCGCCGTGGCCAGGGTGCGCAGCGCCCGGTGCGTGAACCAGTCGGCGCGCGGCCCCGGGCCGGTGCGCAGCACCAGTTCCTCGGGGGGCGCCTGCCAGGGCACCGCGTCGGCGTGCCCGGGAGGGCCGGGCTCGTCCCCCAGCGGCAGTACGGCGCCGTCCGCCAGCGGTGGCGGACCCAGCCCCGACAGCAGGTCGGTGGAACGGCTGCCCAGCACGGGTTCGACCGCGACGCCACCTGCGAACGCCAGATAGCTCCGCACGCCGCGGACGGCCTGCCCCAGCTCCAGTACGGCTCCGCCCGGCACCCGCACCGCGGCCCCCCAGGCGGCGGGGCGGCCGTCCACGGTGACCCGGCAGGGCGCACCGGTGACGGCCACGGTGACGCCGCAGCGCGGCCGTACCGCACAGCCGTTCACCGTGGTCTCCAGGAGGGCCGCGCCCGGCGGATTGCCCACCAGGCGGTTCGCGAGCGCGCTCGCGGGCCGGTCGAGCGCACCGGAGAGCGGGACGCCCAGATGCGCGTGGCCGGGCCGCCCCCGGTCCTGTACGGAGGTCAGCGCGCCCGCCCGCACCACCGCGAAAGCCCGGTCCGTCACGTCTCCTCCGGTACGAAGTCCGGTACGGCGTCCGGTACGAAGCGCACCCGCGCGCCCGGCGCGAGCAGCGCGGCCGGCACGCGCGCGTGGTCCCACAGCACGGCCCGCGTCGATCCGACGAGCTGCCAGCCACCGGGGGAGGCGCGCGGGTAGACACCGGTGTACGGGCCGGCCAGGGCCACCGCACCGGCCGGCACCGCCGTGCGCGGCGTGGCCCTGCGCGGTACGGCGTACCGCTCCGCCAGACCGGTCAGATAGGCGAAGCCGGGCGCGAAACCGCAGAACGCCACGCGGAACTCCGTCGCCGCGTGGATGCGCCCCACCTCGGCCGGCGCTACGCCCCACAGCTCGGCGACCGCCGCGAGGTCGGGGCCGTCGTACCGCACGGGGATCTCGATCGCGTCCCCGGCCCCGCGCGTCAGCGGCGGTACGTCCCAGCCGGCCACCCGTTGCGCGAGGCCCGCGGGATCGTCCACGCCGTCGAGCAGGACGGTGCGCGCGGCGGGGACGATCTCGCCTACGGGGGGAAGCGTTCCCGCCGCACGGCGCCGCAACAGCTCCGCGTGCAGGGCCTGCGCCTCCTCGCCGCTGCCCAGTTCGATCAGCAGGGCGCGGTCGCCTGCCGGCAGCGTCCTCATCGCGCTCATGCGAACGCCTCCACACGCACGCCCGCTGCCTCCAGGCGTTCCCGTACGCGGCGGGCCAGACCGACGGCTCCCGGGGTGTCGCCGTGCAGGCACAGTGAACGGGCCCGCACGGCCACCGGCCGTCCGGACCGCGAGGTCACCCCGCCGGAGCGGGCCATCGAAAGGGAGCGCTCCACGACCTGCTCGGGGTCCGTGACGACGGCCCCCTCCTGCCCACGCGGAACGAGCGTCCCTTCGTCCGTGTACGCACGGTCCGCGAACGCCTCCGGCACCACCGGCAGACCCGCTTTCGCGGCGATGTCGAGGAATCGCGACCCGGGCAGCCCGAGAACCGGCCGGCCGCCGCCCGCGAGCAGCACGCCCTCGACGACGGCGGCGGCCTGCTCCTCGTCGCGCACCACCCGGTTGTAGAGGGCGCCGTGCGGTTTGACGTAGGAGACCCGGGAGCCGGCCGCCCGCGCGAACACCTCCAGCGCGCCGATCTGATAGGCGACCTCGGCGCTGAGTTCGTCCGCCGGCACGTCCATCGAGCGGCGCCCGAAACCGGCCAGGTCGCGGTACGACACCTGCGCGCCGACGCGTACCCCGCGCTCGGCGGCGAGCTCGCAGACGCGGCGCATGGTCGCCGCGTCACCGGCGTGGAAGCCGCAGGCGACGTTGGCGCTGGTGACGACGGACAGGAGCCCCTCGTCGTCGGTGAGCCGCCAGCGCCCGAAACCCTCACCGAGGTCGGCGTTGAGATCCATCGAAGCCGAGTTCATGTGCGGATCCGTCTCCTGCCCAGGTGGCCGCGGTGCGCCGCGTCCACATTCTCACCGTAGTCCGGCCCGCTCCGGACGGCGACGCCCGGACGTTCCCGCACGGGCGGTGCCTTCCGCTCGCGGGCACGGCCCGCGTGCGTGCCCGCGTTCCTCCTCGTCGGGGCGCAGCGCGCGACACCGCCGGAGTTCCTCCGCACGCGGGAACGGCGTGCCCCACAGGCCGGCGCCCTGACGTTCACAGGAGCTCCTTTCCGCGCGTCTCGGGAAGGCCGAACAGCGCCAGTACGGCGATCCCGTAACCGACCGCTCCGAAGATCAGCGCGCCGCCCACGCCCCAGCTGCCGGCCAGGAAGCCGACCAGCGTGGGGAAGAACGCTCCCACGGCGCGTCCCGTGTTGTACGTGAACCCCTGCCCGGTCCCGCGAACGGCCGTCGGATAGAGCTCACTCAGGAACGAGCCGAAGCCGCTGAAGATGGCCGACATGCAGAACCCGAGAGGGAAGCCCAGGACGAGCACCACGTCGTTCGCCCCGGAGGGGATGTTGGTGTACGCGGCGATGCAGGCGGCGGAGAGGAACGCGAACAGCGCGATGTTCTTCTTGCGGCCCAGCCTGTCCGTGAGGTAGCCGCCCGTGAGGTAGCCGATGAAGGCGCCCGAGATGAGGAACGTCAGGTAGCCGCCGGTGCCGACGACCGTCAGGCCCCGCTCCGTCTTGAGGTAGGTGGGCACCCAGGTGGCGAGCGTGTAGTAGCCGCCCTGCACACCGGTGGAGAGCAGGACGCCGAAGAGCGTGGTGCGCAGCAGGTCCTTCCTGAAGATCGCCGTGAACGATCCCTTGTGGCTGCTCGCGAGACGCCGTCGCGTCGCCTGTGGGGCGTCGCTGACGTGACGGCGTACGTAGATCACCAACAGCGCCGGAAGAGCGCCCGTCCAGAACATCACGCGCCACGCGGTGTCCGGATCGAGGTACTGGAAGACCAGGGTGCAGACGACGACGGCCAGCGCCCAGCCGACCGCCCACGAGCTCTGGATCACTCCGAGCGTACGGCCGCGGTGCCTGGCGGAGGAGTACTCGGCGACCAGGATCGCGCCGACCGCCCACTCGCCGCCGAAACCGAGCCCCTGGAGCGCGCGGAAGACCAGCAGCGTCTCGTAGTTGGGCGCGAAGCCGCACAGGACGGTGAACACGGCGTACGTGATCACCGTGATCATCAGGGCCTTGACGCGGCCGATGCGGTCGGCGGCGATGCCGGTGACGGCGCCGCCCACCGCCGAGACCACCAGGGTGACGGTGGTGAGCAGTCCCGTCTGGCCCGTACTGAGGCCGAAGTACACGGAGATCGCGACCATGCTCAGCGGCAGTGTGAAGAAGTCGTACGAGTCGAGGGCGTATCCGCCGAACGCCCCGCCGAAGGCCCGGCGGCCGCGTGGGCCGAGGGCGCGCAGCCACGCGAACGCTCCGTTGTCGTCGGGCAGTTCGTGCTGCTGCGGCTGTTCCTTGGTGGTACTCATCTGCACCTCGCGAAGGGGGAGGAGTGCGCCGGTGACCGTGCGGTGCAGCCAAGGTAGGGGATTGTTGAACGATCCGACAAGAGCCTCGTGGGCTCGTTCCTGCTTCTACGATGGGAACCGCGCGCCCGCCGGAAGCGGCCGGTGCGGAGAGCCGAGGGAGACACACGCTGTGAGGACGACGGAGTCCGAGGCCGGCGGGCTGGCCGACGACCGCGCGCTGCTGGGCCGCACCAGCACGGCGGAGCGCGTCGCGGACATCCTCCGCACCCGGATCGCGGAGGGCTACTTCCCGCCGGGGGAGCGCCTCTCGGAGGACGCCATCGGCAAGGCCCTCGGCGTCTCGCGCAACACGCTCCGCGAGGCGTTCCGCCTGCTGACCCACGAGCGGCTGCTCGTCCACCGGCTCAACCGGGGCGTGTTCGTCCGGGTTCTCGCCGTCGAGGACGTCGCGGACATCTACCGCGTCCGGCGTCTGATCGAGTGCTCCGTCGTGCGCGGCCTCGGCGCACCGCCGTTCGCCCTCGACGGTCTCGACAAGGCCGTCGGCGACGGCGAGCGGGCGGCCGGCCGGCAGGAGTGGCCCGACGTGTCGACCGCCAACATCCACTTCCACCGCGAACTCGTCGCCCTCGCCGCCAGCCCCCGCACCGACGAGCTGATGCGCGGCGTCCTGGCGGAACTGCGGCTCGCCTTCCACGTGGTGGCCGACCCCCGGCGGCTGCACGAGCCGTATCTCGTACGAAACCGGCAGATTCTGGAGTCCCTGCGCGCGGGGGACCCCACGGCCGCCGAACGGCTGCTCGCCGACTATCTCGACGACTCCCGCACCCAGCTCGTCGAGGTGTACGCCCGCCGCATCGAGACGGGCGCCTGGGGGAGTTGAGGGACCGGGACCTCGCTGCCGGGGCCCCGCTCGACGGGTCGCTTCTGCGCCGTTTCGACCGTTGTCGGTGCGAGGACCTAATCTGTGCCACGTGACTTCGCCTGCATCGACGGAATTCGTTCCGCCCCAGCTCAGCGCGGGGCCGCGGCCCGCGCAGGGCCCGGCCGCCGACGAGGGGCTCGCGCGGCGCCTGCGCGCGCTCGCCTGCACGGCGCCGCTGCACGATCTCGACGTACGCAAGGCGAATCTCGCGGGTGAGTACTCGGTGTACGCGATGGCCGAGGTGGCCCTCGCCGCGATCGACCTCGTCACCCTCAACATGGACTTCGACACGGGCGCCGACCACGAGCAGATAGTGGCCAGGCTGCTCCCGCGCGTCGCCGCCCAGGCGCCGCACCGCCCGCTCGCCGAGCACGAGCGCGTCGCCCGCTGGGTCCTGGAGAACCTGATCAACGTCGGAAGCGTCGACCGCGGCTTCCGCGCCGTCTACGGCACCTTCGGCCCGGACGGCGCCTACGTGCGCCGGGACTACGACTTCAAGCTCATCGAGGAGGTCCCGGGCTACGGCGGCGGCGTGTACCTGCGGACCACCGACGAGGCGGTCAACGTCCTCGTCGGCGCCCTCGACACGGACGTCACCAGCGCGCAGATCGCCGCCGAGGTCAAACTGGAGGTCCTGATCAGCCGGGGTCGGCTCGCCGACGCCCAGCTCGCCGCCGAGCAGGCCCGCTACCGGACCGTGCAGTACGCCGAGACGCTGCGCAGGACGCTGGAGGCGACCCGGCGCAACGTCCGCGCCGTCGACTGGCTCAACGCCGTGCCGGACATGATCGCCGAGGCGCTCGACCACGTCGCCGACCGCTACCGGCACGAGAACGCCATCCTCACCAACATCCGCAGGGCGAGGGACGAGGCGGAGGAGCCGGAGCACAAGCGCCGCGCGGCGGAACTCGTCGACATCGTCAAGGACTGCATCCGCCGGCACACGCAGCTCCAGTCGCGGCTGCTGGACGCCGGACCGCTGTTCCGCGCCGAGCAGGACCGCCAGGCGTTCGCCGCGCCGGCCGCGCGCGCCGGCCTCGACCTGTACGGCCAGCTCGTCGCGCCGCTGCTGCCGCTGCCCCTGGAGCAGGCGATCCGAGTCACCGACGCCTTCTTCGCCCACGGCACCGGGCTGCGCACGCCCGTGTCCGTACGCGTCGGGGACCTGGTCGACATACTGCTGACCCCGCCGGTGGAGCGGGAGCACCTGGGCGCCGAGATGCCCGAGCCGGACCTGATCGCCACCCCGGACGACAGCCGTTTCAGCGAGGAACAGCTGGCCACCGCGATGGAACTGCTCGACCTGCCGCACGACGCCCCGCGCAGGCTGTCCGGACTGCTGGCCGAGGCCAGGCGCCACGACCCCGACCTCCCGTACCTCGTCGCGCTCCTCGCGGTCCACGCGGCGAGCCCACCGGTCGGCACGGCCTACCGGCAGGGCGAGCAGCGGCTGCTGTTCGCCGTGGACGACGGCACGGAGCTCGACGACCCGGAGTTCGGCGGCGCCGACCTGATAGTGGGCACGGCGCTGCTCGACGCGGCCGGCATGACGGCGGACCGCACGGAGGCGGCATGACGCCCGCCGGAACCCCGCACGGCCACGCGACGCGCCACCCGCGCCCGCCCGGCGGCCAGGACGCCGGCAGCCGTCCCGGCGTCGCCCCGGGCCCCCGCCGCACCGTCCCGCCCGTACCCCGAACCGAGAACTTCCGCACCGAGGAGCACCCGTCGTGAGCGACCACCGCGCAGAGCACGCCGACGCGTGGAGCGAGCGATCGGCCGCTGAAGCGACCGACGCGACCGACGCGCGCCCCGCAGGCCCCGCCTCGGCGGGCGGGCCCGGCGAGCCGCCCGCGACCTCCCCCGGCGCCACCGGCCACGGCGGCGTGACGCCCGCCGACGCGGCCGACGCCGCCCGTCTCGTGTCCTTCGGACTCCAGCCCAAGCTGGTGCCCGCCCGCGACGTGGAGTACGCGGACCTCCTGCGCCGCTACCGCGAGGAGCCCGCCTTCGCCCGCCTGGCCGACGCCGTCGCGACCGGCCTCGGCCTCGTCGTCCTCGAAGTGTCCCCGCGCGCCGGAATGGCCGTTTCCGCTGCGGAGGACTCGGTCTTCGCCGTACGCATGGGCGACTACGCCCGGCGGGCCTCGGCCGACTCCGCCGACCGCTTCCTGCACGGTCTCGCCCACCTCGCCGTCGCCGCGCTGGCCTTCCCGCGCCCCGAGGACCTCGCCGACGACGGGTACATCGGCCGCATCACGGTCAACGGCGTCGACGCCTTCGTGCGCCAGGCATGCCGCCGCCTGGAGGAGCGCGCCGACGAGCAGGGCGAGAACACCGACCCGGCCACCGAGGCCCCCGGCCTCGAAGCCGCCTGGCGGATCTACGCCCGCCGCAGCGCGACCGGCGCCACCAAGGACGCGCGGCGGCTCGCCGGGTCCACCACCGGCATCGTCGGCAAGGCCGTCGCCTTCCTCACCGACTCCGGCTTCCTGCAACGCACGGGCGACGACGCCGGAGGGGCGTACCGCACCACCGCCCGCTACCAGCTCCAGGTCCGTGACATGGCGGGCAGCGCCGCCATGGCCGAGCTGCTCGAACTGGGCGTGGTGCCCGTGACCGACGGCAGCGCGACGCTGGTGCCGCCGTCGGACGCCGACGACCTCGAACTCACCGCCGAGGCCGGCCTCCCCTTCCACGCCTGACCCGGCCGACCGGCCCCCAGCACACCCGCCGCTTCACGACTTACGACGAGAGTCCGCCGCCATGTACGAGTTGTCCCGGGTCCGCCTCTACTCCATCGGGCCCGCCGGTGCGCGCTACGCCGACACCGTGCTTGACCTGCGCGGAGTCGGCGAGCCCGTGCCCAACCCCGCCCCCGCGCAGGCGGAGTTCTTCCAGGAGGAGCCGGTCGGCCCGCCGCGCAGGCCCGCGCCCGCCGGCGTGCTCTTCCTGGAGAACGGCGGCGGCAAGTCCGTCCTGCTCAAGCTGATCTTCTCGGTGATGCTGCCCGGCCACCGCAACACGCTCGGCGGCGCGAGCTCCGGCGTACTGCGCAAGTTCCTGCTCGCCGACGACTGCGGCCACGTCGCACTGGAATGGCAGCACACCCTCACCGGCGAGTGCGTCGTCGTCGGCAAGGTGAGCGAGTGGCGCGGACGCCAGGTCTCCAACGACCCGCGGAAGTTCGCCGAGGCCTGGTACTCCTTCCGGCCCGGCCCCGGGCTCAGCCTCGACTCGCTGCCGGTCGCCGAGTCCACCGCGGTCCGCTCGTACGGCGAAGGCGTCTCGGGCGCCCAGGGCAGGCGCCGGACCATGAAGGGCTTCCGCGACGCCGTCACCGACGCCGGCAAGGCGTACCCGCACCTCGACGTCCACTGGGAGGAGATCCACGACCGCTGGAACGAACACCTCGGCGACCTGGGCCTCGACCCAGAACTCTTCCGCTACCAGCGGGAGATGAACGCCGACGAGGGCGAGGCCGCCGGACTGTTCGCGGTCAAGAAGGACTCCGACTTCACCGACCTCCTGCTGCGTGCCGTGACCGACACCAGGGACACCGACGGCCTCGCGGACCTCGTCCACGGCTTCGGCAACAAGCTCGGCCGCCGCGCCGAGCTCACCGCCGAGCGCGACTTCACCGCGGGCTCCGTCGACCTGCTCGGCCGCATCGTCGACGCCGCCGAAACGCGCGTGCGCGCCCGCGACGTGCACGCGGGCGCCGAACGCAGGACCCGTACGCTCGCCCGCAGGCTCTCCGCCCGCGCCGGTGAGGAGCGCGGCCGTACCGCCGAACTCGCCCAGCAGGTCACCGCCGCCGCCCACACCGTCACCGAGGCCGAGCAGGCGCGGAGCCGAAGCTCCCTCATCGCCAGCGAACTCGCCTACCGGCACGCCTCCCTGGCCCTCGCCGCCGCCGAGAAGTCGGCCGCCGCACAGCGCCGCGAGCTCGCCGACGCCCGCACGCTGCACGCCGCCTGGCAGGCCGCCGAGGCCGTTCTGCGCCATCGCGCGGCGGCCGACCGCGCGGCCAGGGTGGCCGTCGCCATCCGCGAGGCCGAGCGGGACGCCGCACCGGCGCTGGCGGCCCGCGCCACCGCCGCGGGGGAGCTCGTACGGGCCCTGCACGCGGCGGCCGAGGACGGGGAGCGCGTCGCCGCCGAGGAGGAGGAGCGCTCGGCCGCCCTCCAGGAGGCGGGCGAGGCGGCGCACCGCGACGCCACCACCGCGGCGACCCAGGCACAGCGCGCGCGCAGTGAGGCGGGGCACCTGCGCCAGCGCCTCGCCGAGGTCGAACAGGAGACCGCCGAGGCGGTCCGCGCCGGCTGGCTCGACGACACGGCGCCGGACGCCGACCCGGCCCGTGCCGCGCTCGCGGCGGTGGACGCGGAGAAAACCGCGGTCGCCACGTGGGACGCGGCGCGCGAGGCGGCGCAGGCGACGGCCGACCGCGCTAAGGAGGCCGCCGGCGCGGAGGCACGCGCCGAACTCGCGGCGGCCCGTGCGGCGGACGCCGCGCAGGGAGCGCAGCACGCGTACGACGCCGAGCGCCGTGCGGCCGAGTCGCTGGCGTCGGAGGACCGGCTGGCCGAACTCCTCAGCCTGCCCTCCCCGGCCCCCGCAGCTTCGGTTCCGACCGCGGCTGCCTCCGTGCCGCAGCCGCGCCGCGGGGCGGCCGCACCGGACGCCGCGCCCGGCGCGCGAGCCGTCGGCGCGGACGCCCGTCCCCCGCGCCAGGGCGCGCACGCGGCCGCCGGGGACCCGAACGACCGGACGGCGGACGAGGCCGGCGCGGGCAGCCCCCGAGCCGACCTGCCCGACCAGCACGACGGGTCCGACCGCTCGGGCGCCGGTACGGACACGCGCTCCGGCGCCGACCACCCCGACCACCCCGACGACCGCGCGGGCACCGCCACCCGTACGGACGCCTTCGGCCGCCCGGCCGCAGCGCACCACGCCCGCACTCCCCGGCGCACCGCCGAAGGCCCGCTCACCGTGGAGGAGTTGGACCGCAACGCCGAGGACCTCCTCGTCCTCCTCGACCAGAGCATCGCCTCCGCGGAGCGCCAGCTCTTCGAGCTCCGCACCGCCGCCGCCGACGACGCCCGTATCCTCGGCGCGCTCGGCGACGGCGGCCTGCTGCCCCCGGGCCCCGACGTCCTCGCCACCGTCGAGTTCCTCGGCGAGCACGGCATCCCCGCCCTCCCGGGCTGGCGCTACCTCGCGCAGGCCGTCGATCCGGCCGACCACGCCGCCGTGCTCGCCGCCAGGCCGGAGCTGGTCGACGGCGTCGTCATCACCGACCCCGACGCGCACGTCAGGGCCCGCGAGGCCCTCGCCGGAGCGGCGCTGCTGCCCCGCTCCGCCGTCGCCGTGGGCACCGCCGCCGCGCTGCTGGCGCCCGTACCCTCGCCGGGCGACGCCCCGTCCGACCGCGCCGACGTGTTCCTCGTACCGCCGAACCCGGCGATGCACGACGAGCACGCGGCCGACGAGGAGCGTCAGGCGCTGCGCGCGCGGGCGGCCGCCCGCGACGAGGAGATCCGCAGGCTCGCTGCCCGGCTGGCGGGCGACCGGACGCTCGCGGCCCGGCTCGGTTCCTGGCGCGCCGACTGCCCGCCCGGCATGCTCGCCGAACTGGCGGAGGCGGCCCGGACGGCGGGCGAGGCGGCCGAGGCCGCACAGGCCGTGCTCGCCGAGGCCCGTACGGTCCGTGCCGAGGCCGACGACGCCGCGGCCGACGCCGCCCGGGTCAGGGACGAGCGCCAGGACGCCGCCCAGCGCGCCCGCCGTGTCGCGGACGCCCTCGCGGGCCTCGCCCACCGCCTGCGCGAACGCGCCGGCTGGCTGGTCAAGGTGCGTGAACTGACCGAGGAGGCCGCGGAGTCGGAGGCAAGGGCCACGGTGTGCCTGGAGCGCGCCAAGGCGGCCGACGAGGACCGCCGCGCCGCCCAGCGTGCCGCCGACGACGCGCACAGGACGGCGCGCACCCTGCGCGCCGAGCGGGCCGAGATCGCGGGCGTCCCCGAAACGCTGCCGGAGCCGGAGCAGGACGCACCCCGCGTCGCGCTGCCCGCCCTGCGCGAGGCGTACCGCGCCGCCTCGCAGCTCTACGAGAAGGTCGGAGTCGGCGCCGACCTGCGCGCCGAGCAGGCCAGGGCGGAGAGCGACGAGAGCGCCGCCCTCGCCGAACTCAACCGGCTCAGCAACAAGGTGCGCACCAGGGCCGCCCTCATGCTGGAAGGCACGGACGGCGCCGACGGCCCGTCCCGGCAGGCCGCGGTCGCCCGCGCCGAATCCCTCGTACAGATGCTGGAGTCGAGGGCGTCGGCCGCGAGCGAGCACCTCGGCCGGCTGCGGGGCGAGGCCGAGCGCCTGGCCCCGGGGGACGGCGCCGCGCACACCGAGCTGCCCGACGACCTCGTGCCCGCCGACGCGGAGCACGCCCAGACCCTGCTGCGCACCGCCACCGCCGAACTCGCCTCCCGTACCGACGCCCTGGACACCGCCCGCACCGCCCACGCCGAGCTCCTGCGGGCACACCGCGCGGCCGAGGACGCGGCGGGCGGCTTCGACGAGACGGCGGCGCTCCTGCGGGACCTGCTCAGGGACCACCACCAGGACGACGAGGCGACCGAGGACTGCGAGCCGTATCCCGGGAGCCTGGAAGAGGCCCGCCAGTCGGCCGCCGAGTCCCGCCGCCTGCTGCGCGGGTGCTCGGCCGACCTCTCCGCGGCCGAGGCCGCGGTGCGCGAGGCGAGCGACGTACTCGTACGGCACGCCAACTCGACGCGGTACGAGCAGGTACGCACCCCCGCGCGCCAGCAGATCCGCGAGCTGCCGGCCGCCTCGCTGCCCGAGCACGCGGCGGCGTGGGCGGCGGCGTTCGAGCCCCGGCTGCGCGTGCTGACCGACGAGCTGGCGCAGCTGGAACGCAACCGCGACAGCATCGTGGACCGGCTCAGGGGCCTCGTCGAGTCCGCACTGGCGACGCTCCGCTCCGCGCAGCGGCTCTCCCAGCTGCCGGAAGGACTGGGGGAGTGGTCCGGGCAGGAGTTCCTGCGCATCCGCTTCGAGGAGCCCGACCAGACGACGCTCGTCGAGCGGCTCGGCGAGGTCATCGACGAGGCGACGAGCGCCGCCGTGAAGAAGAACTCCGACCTGCGCAGGGACGGGATGTCCCTGCTGCTGCGGGGCGTCCAGGCCGCGCTCCAGCCGAAGGGGATCTCGGTCGAGATCCTCAAGCCGGACGCCGTACTGCGGGCGGAGCGGGTGCC
The DNA here is from genome assembly GCF_053610585.1 of Streptomyces sp. NPDC054887. Classification (NCBI taxonomy): domain Bacteria; kingdom Bacillati; phylum Actinomycetota; class Actinomycetes; order Kitasatosporales; family Streptomycetaceae; genus Streptomyces; species Streptomyces sp. NPDC054887. The sequence goes on from NZ_JBSGYQ010000062.1 coordinate 25,619, forward strand.
GGTCGGGCAGATGGGCGACGTCTTCTCGGGCGGGCAGCTGCTGACGGCGGCGATCGCGCTGTACTGCACCATGGCCGCGCTGCGCAGCAACGACCGGGGCCGCGACAAGCACCGGCACGCGGGCACGCTCTTCCTCGACAACCCCATCGGCCGCGCCAACGCCACGTACCTGCTGGAGCTTCAGCGGGCTGTGTCGGACGCCCTCGGCGTGCAGTTGCTCTACACGACCGGACTGTTCGACACGACCGCGCTGGCCGAGTTCCCGCTGGTGATCCGACTGCGCAACGACGCGGACCTGCGGGCCGGGCTGAAGTACATCAGCGTGGAGGAGCACCTGCGGCCGGGGCTGCCGCAGCAGGACCCGGACGGCGAGACGGTGCACGGCGAGATCACGGCGACACGCATGTACAAGCGCTCGCCGGCGCCGGCGCCGGCGGAGTAACGGCGAACCGGCCGGCCGAGCTCCTACGGCTTCCGGCATGCCGACGAAGCGCCGACCCGCTGCCGGCCGGTGGGCCGCACCGGCCGGCCACGTACGCCGGCCGGCCCGGCCCCCCGGCGGCCACACGGCCGGCGGGCTGAGCGCTGTGCCCTCCGGGACCGTGCGCTCAGGCCTGGGAGAGCCGCCGCGTGCCCCGGTGGCTCCGCTCCTCCCGCTGGTCCCGTAGCCGGGGCCGCGCGGCCCTGCGGGCGACGCGGCGCGCCTTGCGCCGTTCGCGGCGCAGTTGGCGCGCCGTACTGCTCGGAACGGACACGACGCCGTTGCGCTGGTTCCACACCTGGCGCGTGACCCACACGTCGAGCACGCCCCAAGTGGCCACCACCGTGCTGCCGATGCTGCTCAGCACCATCGGGAAGGCCAGCCACGACCCGGCCAGCGTGCACAGGTAGGCGATCATCGCCTGCATCAGCGTCAGTGACGTGATGATGACCGCGCGGACGGCGGCCGTACGGACCGGATCGGGCAACCGTGGCCGTACGGCGGGTTCCTCGACCCACAACGGCCGCTGCGCGCGTGGCGCCCCGTCGTACCGCCCCTCGTCGGAGACCTCGGCCGCTGCCTCGATCTCCCGCCCCGCGGGCACCGCGGACAACGCCGTACGGCGCTCTTCCGTGTCCATTGAGAACTTCACTCCCCACCGCCGCCTGGCAAGCCCCTCAACTCGGGCGTGGAACACACGCCTTCACGAGTGGCTGCCCGCCTTGCGCCCTTTTACGCTGTCTCCCGCGGTGCGGATGTGGCGCCCAGTGCCTCATCCGGTCCGCTTTCCCCGTACAGCAGGACGAATGGCCCGCTGTGAAGATTCCCGGGAGAGCGAAGAGTTCCAGCCATCCGCCTCAATCGGGTGACAGACGGGAACGCAGCTGTCCCTTGCCGCAGCGGCACTCGCCAACTCCCGTGATTCCATGACAACTCATGATCAACGCCACACGGTACGGCTGAAAATCGCCCGGACGTCTCTTCGAGTTGTGCGAGTGGCAGTAGTAGGCTCACGCCGTTTATTGACGGAACACCCACCTCCGGCCGACGGAGGTCGAGCTGGGGGAGGCCATGCGCTTTCGCGGGAAGTCCATCCGCCGGAAGATCGTGGCGTTGCTGCTGGTGCCGCTCGTGTCCCTCACCTCGCTGTGGGGATTCGCCACCGTCATCACCGGCCGCGAGGCCAACCAGCTGCTGGACGTCGCCTACATCGTCGAACGGGTGGGCTATCCCATCGACGACACGGTCGGAGTCATCCAGCGGGAGCGCCGGCAGACACTGATCTACCTGGCCGACCCGCGCGCATCCGACGCCCTGACCACACTCCGCCGTGAGCGCGCCGCCACCGACGAAGCCGTGGCGAAGATCAAGGCACGCGCCCAGGACCCCGGCGTACGCGACGACCTGCGCCCCCCGGCGGCGAAGCGACTGGCCTCCCTCCTGGAAGCGTTCGATGGGCTGGAGTCGCTGCGCGGCTCCGTCGAAAGCAGCACCATCACCCGGCGCCAGGCCCTCGACCGCTACAACCGCCTCATCGACCCCTGCTACTCCTTCCTCACCGCCCTCCACGCCCTCGAAGACGTGGAGATGGACAAGCAGGGGCGCGCTCTCGTCGGCATCACCCGCGCCCGCGAGATACTCTCCCGCGAGGACGCGCTCGTCGCCTCCGGACTGGTCGCCGGCCAGTTCGACGCCCTGGAACTGCGGGCCGTCTCCTCCCTCGCGGCGAACCGTCAGCTGCTCTACGACGTCAACCTCGAACTCCTTCCCGCCTCCGAGCGCGAGACCTTCGGGGAGTACTGGGACAGCCCGGTCACCGAGCCGCTGCGCGCGGCCGAGGAGCGCCTCATCACCGCGGGTCCCACCGACGACCCGCGCGCCGTTACCGTCAAGAGCTGGAACGAGGCCGCGACCGGCGTTCTCGACCACCTCGCCCGCGAGGGCAGGGAGGCGGGCGACCGCTACCAGGACCGCGTCGAACCCGTGGCCCTCGGCGTCCTCGTCAAGGCGGGCGCCGCCGGTGTGCTCGGCTTCCTCGCCCTGATCGTCTCGCTGGTCCTGTCCGTACGGATCGGGCGCAGCCTCATCCGCGACCTCTCGCGGCTCCGCAAGGAGGCACACGAGATCTCCGGCGTCCGCCTGCCCAGCGTCATGCGCAGGCTCGCCGCCGGCGAAGTGGTCGACGTCGAGACGGAGGCCCCCCGCCTCGAATACGAGCGGAACGAGATCGGCCAGGTCGGCCAGGCGCTCAACACCCTGCAGCGCGCGGCCGTCGAATCGGCCGTCAAGCAGGCCGACATGCGCCGCGGCGTCTCCGAGGTCTTCGTCAACCTCGCCCGCCGCAACCAGGTCCTGCTCCACCGCCAGCTGACACTCCTCGACACCATGGAACGCCGTACCGAGGACACCGACGAACTCGCCGACCTGTTCCGCCTCGACCACATGACCACGCGCATGCGCCGCCACGCGGAGGGCCTCGTCATCCTCTCCGGCGCCGCCCCGTCCCGGCAGTGGCGCAAGCCCGTCCAGCTCATGGACGTCGTACGGGCAGCCGTCGCCGAGGTCGAGGACTACGAACGCATCGAGGTACGCCGCCTGCCGCGCATCGGCGTCGGCGGGCCGGCGGTCGCCGACCTCACCCACCTGATCGCCGAACTGCTGGAGAACGCCACGGTGTTCTCACCCCCGCACACCGCCGTGCAGGTGCTCGGGGAGCGCGTCGCCAACGGCTTCACCCTCGAAATACACGACCGGGGCCTCGGCATGACGCCCGAAGCACTCCTCGACGCCAACCTGCGCCTCGCGGAGACCCCCGAGTTCGAACTGTCCGACACCGACCGGCTCGGCCTGTTCGTCGTCAGCCGGCTCGCCCAGCGCCAGAACGTACGCGTCTCGCTCCAGCAGTCGCCGTACGGCGGGACCACCGCCGTCGTCTTCATACCGGCCGCACTGCTCACGGACGCGCCCGAGACCAACGGCGCCGGTTTCCGGCTCGACCGCAAGCACTCCACCGGCGACCGGACCGACGGCAAGGGGGAGCAGGAAGGCCGCCGCAGGTCCCTGACGACGCTCTCCCGCCTGCCCGCCGAACTCGCCGCCCAGGCCGTCTTGGACGGCCCCGTCGAACTCGAACCCCCGCTCGGCGCACTGGGCCTCGAAGAGGCCTCCCTCGACGGCGTCTCCGACACCGCCGACATCGGTGACACCGAGAGCGAGCGGGGCGGACTCTTCAGGGCCCGCGACCGCTCCCGGGAACGACCGCGCGACCGTTCCCGGGAACACGCCCGGGAAGCCGCCTCGGAGCAGCACCAGCAGGCGTACGACCACGTTCCCGGGAACGGCGGGAACGCGCGCCCCGGTGGCCCGATTCCGCTGCCCCGCCGCACCACCCCGACCCTGGTCGCCGACAACGGCCGCCGCGTCACGGGCCGCGGGCAGATCCCCACCACGCCCACCACGCCGTCCCCGGCACCACGCACCGCACCTCCCGGCCGGGGACCGGCTCCCGAGGGCGAGGCCAAGGACCTCCCGCTCGGCGGACTGCCCCGCCGCGTCCGCCAGGCCAACCTCGCCCCGCAGCTGCGCGAGACCTCCGCCGTACGCCCCGAACCCGTCGACGACGTACCCGCCACCGAGCAGGACACCCGGCGCGAGGCGGAGCAGGCACGCAGCCGCATGGCATCGCTCCAGCGCGGCTGGCAGCGCGGCCGACGGCAGAACGCCGAGGACGAGCCGGGCCCCGGCGGCACAGCACCAGGAACCAGACCAGAGAGGGACGGTCGATGACCGCACCGCACGCCACAGCACACGACACCACCGGCCGGGGCTCGGGGGAGCTCAACTGGCTCCTCGACGAGCTTGTCGACCGCGTCGGCAGCATCCGCAAAGCCCTGGTGCTCTCCAGCGACGGGCTCCCCACGGGCTCCTCCGGGGACCTGACGCGCGAGGACGGCGAACACCTCGCCGCCGTCGCCTCCGGCTTCCACAGCCTCGCCAAGGGCGTCGGCCGGCACTTCGACGCGGGCCGCGTCCGGCAGACCGTCGTCGAACTGGACGACGCCTTCCTGTTCGTCACGGCCGCCGGCGACGGCAGCTGCCTCGCGGTGCTCTCCGACGCCGACTCCGATGTCGGACAGGTGGCGTACGAGATGACGCTGATGGTCAAGCGGGTCGGCGTCCACCTGAAGACCGCACCACGCTCCGGTCCCGCCGCCGGAGGGTGAGTGGGCTGATATGAGCGAAGCAGCCCAGCAGGCATCGCCGCACTGGTTCGACGACGAAGCGGGCCCCGTGGTGCGCCCGTACGCGATGACGCGCGGCCGTACGAGCAGTGCGAGCCGGCACCGGCTCGACCTGATCGCCCTCGTCGTCCCCGAACCGGCGGCGGACGATCCCGGGCGCGACCAGACGCTCGCTCCCGAGCACGTCGAGATCGTCGAACTGTGCAGTGAGACGCCGCAGTCGATCGCCGAGCTCGCGGCGGGCCTCGACCTCCCCGTCGGGGTGGTCAGAGTGCTCGTCGGCGACCTCGTCGAGGACGAGCTGGTACACGTGACCCGTCCCGTACCTCCGGCAGAGCTGCCGGACGAGAGCATCCTTCGCGAGGTAATCAATGGTCTTCGGGCGCTCTAGCCGCAGGAAGCGACCGATCGAACCGGTGACGCTCAAGATCCTCGTCGCGGGTGGCTTCGGCGTGGGCAAGACCACCCTGGTGGGCGCGGTCAGCGAGATCCGGCCGCTGCGCACCGAGGAGGCGCTCACCGAGGCCGGCCGCCCCGTCGACGACATCGAGGGCGTCGAGGGCAAGAGCACCACCACCGTCGCCATGGACTTCGGGCGGATCACCCTCCGCGAGGACCTGGTCCTCTACCTCTTCGGCACGCCCGGCCAGGACCGCTTCTGGTTCCTGTGGGACGAGCTCGCGCAGGGGGCGCTCGGAGCGGTCGTACTGGCCGACACCCGCCGCCTCGAGGACTGCTTCGCCGGCATCGACTACTTCGAGCGCCGGGGCATCCCCTTCGCCGTCGCCGTCAACTGCTTCGAAGGCGCCGACCGTTATCCGCCGGAGACGGTACGGGCCGCTCTCGACCTGGACGAGGAAGTGCCGCTGCTGCTGTGCGACGCGCGAGACAGGGAGGCCGTCAAGGCGGTGCTGGTCGCGGTGGTCGAGCACGCCCTGGCCCGCTCCGCCGACCGGCGCCGGACGGCTGCCACCGCGGAGGTCCGCACGCCCGCCGGAACCTGACCGGTCGGCGCGCCCCGGGGTGTCCGTACGCCCCGGCGGACCCGCTCGCCCGTCCGCGCGTTCCGTACCCTCGCCCGGCCGCCCGCAGGCCCCGCCGGGAGGTGAGCGGTCCGTACCCCCGCCGACAGGGGTACGGACCGCGTTCACGGCCCCCGAGGCCCGGCACGCTCAGCCCTGGCCGCCCTCCTCCTCCCACCCGAAGCTCCGCTCCACGGCCTTGCGCCAGTTGTGGTACTCGCGGTCGCGCTCCGGCGCCTTCATGCGCGGCGTCCACTCGACGTCCCGCTGCCAGTGCGACTTCAGCTCGTCCAGGCCGGACCACACGCCGGTCGCCAGCCCGGCCGCGTACGCCGCGCCCAGGCAGGTCGTCTCGGAGACCCTCGGCCGGATCACGGGAACGCCCAGCACGTCGGCCTGGTGCTGCATCAGGAGGCCGTTCTTCGTCATGCCTCCGTCCACCTTCAGCGTGGTGATGGCCACGCCCGAGTCCTGGTACATCGCGTCGACGACTTCGCGCGTCTGCCAGCTCGTCGCCTCCAGGACCGCCCGGGCCAGGTGCGCCTTGGTGACGTACCTCGTGAGACCGGTGACCACGCCGCGGGCGTCGGAGCGCCAGTAGGGCGCGTAGAGCCCGGAGAAGGCCGGCACGATGTACGCCCCGCCGTTGTCTTCGACGCTTCCCGCGAGCGTCTCGATCTCGTCCGCGGAACGGATGATCCCGAGCTGGTCCCTGAACCACTGGACCAGCGCCCCGGTAACGGCGATCGACCCCTCCAGGCAGTACACCGGCGCCTCGCCGCCGATCTTGTACCCCATGGTCGTGAGCAGCCCGCTCTTCGACGGGACCGGCCTGCCACCGGTGTTGAGCAGAAGGAAACTGCCCGTCCCGTACGTGTTCTTCGCCGTTCCCGTGTCGTAGCACGCCTGACCGAACACCGCCGCCTGCTGATCCCCCAGCGCCGACGCCACCGGCACGCCCGAGAGCTGCCCGACCGCCGTCCCGTACACCTCCGCCGACGACCTGATTTCCGGCAGCACGGCTTCGGGGATGTTCATCGCGGAGAGGATCGACGCATCCCACTCAAGGGTCCGCAGATCCATCAGCATGGTCCGCCCGGCGTTCGTCACATCGGTGACGTGTACGCCGCCGTCCGTGCCGCCGGTGAGGTTCCAGATCAGCCACGAGTCGATGGTCCCGAAGGCGATCTCGCCCCGCTCCGCGCGCGCCCGCAGGCCGGGGACGTGGTCCAGCAGCCAGGCCGCCTTGGGACCGGAGAAGTAGCTGGCGAGCGGCAGGCCGGTTGCCTCCCGGAAGCGGTCCGGGCCGTCGGCGCCGCCCAGTTCGCTGCAGAGGGCGGCGGTACGTGTGTCCTGCCAGACGATCGCGTTGTGCACCGGCTTGCCCGTCGCCCGGTCCCACAGCACCGTCGTCTCGCGCTGGTTGGTGATCCCGAGCGCGCTGAGCCGGTCGGCGCGCAGGCCGGCCTTCGCGAGCGCGCCCGCGACCACGGCCTGCACCTTCGACCAGATCTCGGTCGCGTCGTGCTCCACCCAGCCCGGCTTCGGGAAGATCTGGCGGTGCTCGCGCTGGTCCATGGCGACGATCGCACCGCTGTGGTCGAAGATGATGCAGCGGCTGGAGGTGGTGCCCTGGTCGATGGCGGCGACGTACTTCTCGTCCTGCCCGGCTCGTTGCGTCATGACGTCCTCTCGTCCGAACTCCGCTGAAAGCGTCCGTGCTCGATGACCGGCCGAACGGCCCGTGCCGCTGCCTGCCGGCCCTGCTGAGTGCTCGGTGCTCAGTGCCCGCTGGTGCGTGCCGCGCGTTCAGAAGGCCGCGTTGTAGATCAGCCCCGAAAGGGCCCCGCCGATCAGCGGTCCCACCACCGGCACCCACGCGTAACCCCAGTCGGACGTCCCCTTGTTCGGGATGGGCAGTGCGGCGTGGACGATACGGGGCCCCAGATCGCGCGCGGGATTGATCGCGTACCCGGTGGGGCCGCCGAGCGAGAGACCGATGCCCACGACCAGCAGGGCCACGATCAGCACCTGGGTGCCCGACTCACCGAGCCCCTTCGTCAGCCCGAACGCCAGGACGGGGAGGACGAGACCGACCGTCGCGATGATCTCCGTGACGAGGTTCGCGACGGGGTTGCGGATCTCGGGAACGGTGGCGAAGACCCCGAGCGTCGGAAGCGCCGTCTCCTCGTCCTTGTTGGCCGCGAACTGGGCGTAGTACACGAGGTACGCCAGTACGGCCCCCAGAATCGCCCCCACCAGCTGCCCGAGGACGTAGACCCAGACCTGGCCCCACTCGCCGGTGTCGACGGCGATGCCCACGGTCACCGCCGGGTTGAGATGCCCACCGGACAGCGGGGCCGCGGTGTACGCCCCGGCGAGCACGGCCATGCCCCAGCCGAAGGCGATGACGATCCACCCCGAGGACTTCGCCTTGGAGTGGTTGAGGGTGACCGCGGCGCACACACCGGCGCCGAAGAGGATCAGTATGGCGGTGCCGATGACCTCACCGGCGAAGACGTCCCCATTGCTCATGGCGGCTCCTAGGCCCTCGCCCGGGGCCCGGCCCCGGTTCTGAAGTGCAGGGTGCGTTTCCCATGGCTGATGAGCCGGCGGCAGGGTGTTCCGTCCCCGCCCGGCGTCCGGTACGAACTGGTGCCGAGCCGGCGCGATCGCCCGTGGGGGATGCCCCTGTGCGGCGACAGGGGGGACCAGGGAGCAGATCCGCTCGCTCCCGGGAGCCGTCGTACGGCGACGCCGACTGACAACGGGAAGTGTTCACCGGTGCTGAGGGACCGTCAAGGTCGCGGACAGCGAACGCGTCCCGACGCACCACGGACGGCGCATCGGATTCAGCGAGTCAGCGGTTCTCCGCGAGCCACTTCGAGGCGGTCTCGGCTAGCTCACGGTCGCGCCCCGCCAGCATCGTCCGGATCATCTGCACGTCGCCGCGCAGCGACCATGCGGGGTGCCCGAACGTGGCCGGGTTGTTCTTCTCGATCAGGAAGTGCGCCGGCCAGGCGGAGCCGTACCCGATCAGCGGCAGCGCGGCGGCGTACCGCTTCCGGCCGCGCGCCAGGCCGTACACACTGACCGCGAGGCCGGTGAGCGTGCCCGTGAGGTGCACCCACCGGGTGGCGGCCCGGGAGTGCATCGCGACGTAGTAGGGCCAGAACTCTTCGTACGACTCAAAGGTCCGCTGCTCCATGCCCGCACGGTAATCGCTCGGCGGAGAACCGGATACGGCCCTGCCGCGTCCGTAGGGGAGACGGGACGGGCGGCCGGGACCCACGGGGGTGGTCCCGGCCGCCCGTCCCTCTCGCCGGCGCCGGAGGAGCCCGTCAGTGCCCGGCGACCGACCGGCGGGCGACGGGGAAGTCGAAGTAGGTGTCCGGGAACCGTTCCGGCTTGTACGTGAAGTGCCACCACTCCTCCGGCAGGTTCACGAAACCGACCGCACCGAGCACTCCCTTGAGCAACTGCCGGTTGGCGCGCTGCGCGCCCTGTACGCGCGGATCCTCCGTGTGGGACAGCGTGTCGAAGCAGTCGAAACCGGTCCCCATGTCGACGGAATTGTCGGGGAAACGATCGGCCTGGGGCGCGTAGCAGGGGACGAGCCGCTCCCCTGGAACGTACGGCCGGGTGGCTTTCGCAGGCAGCCTGACGACGGTCAGGTCGACCGTGCTGCCCCGGCTGTGCCCCGACCTTTCCGCGATGTAACCGTCCGCGAACAGGCGCGACTTGTCGACCCGCGGATAGAACTCCGTCTTCATCGCCTCGTCGTCGAGGTCCTCGGCCCACCGGACGAAGTGGTCGACGGCCCGCTGCGGCCGGTAGCAGTCGTACACCTTGAGGGAGTGGCCGAGCCGCAGCAGTTTCGTCTGCGCCTCGCGCAGGGCGTTCGCGGCGTCCCTGGTGAGGATGCAGACGGGCTGGCGGTAACCGTCCACGCGAGCGCCCACGAAGTTGTGCGCGGTGGTGTAGCGCATCTCCTCGAGGATCGTCGGATCCACGGACCGCAGGGACACGAACTCCGCCGGAGCCTTCGGTTCGGGCCTTGCCCGCGCCGTCGGGGAGGCGGCCGTGACGGCGAGCAGGGTGACGGCGGCGGCCAGAGCGCGCAGTGCTGACGCGAGACGGGACATGAGCCCCGTCTATCAGCTCAACCGCCCCTCACGGAAGGCCCGTCCGATACAGTCCGCGCGTGTCCGCACCCACGAAGAAGCCTGTCAGGGACTCCCACTGCTCCAGCTGCGGAGCGCCGTACCGGCCCGCCGCCGGCTGGCCGCGCACCTGCCCCGCGTGCGGCGACACGGTGTACCGCAACCCCTTGCCCGTCGCCGTCGCCCTCCTGCCCGTCCGGGGCGCGCAGGACGCGGGCACCGGTCTCGTGGTCATCACCCGGGCCGTCGAACCGCAGATCGGCCGCACCGCGCTGCCCGGCGGCTTCATCGACCACGGCGAGGACTGGCGGCACGCGGTCGTGCGGGAGCTGAACGAGGAGACAGGCATCGAAGCGGCGGAGGAGGACGTGCGCCTCGCCGACGCGCTCAGTTCCCCGGCCGGGCACCTTCTCCTGTTCGGGTTGCTGCCCGCCCGCGCGCCCGACGACCTGCCGCCTTCGGTTCCGACCGACGAGACGACTGGCTGGCACCTGCTGCGGGAGCCCGCGGAACTGGCCTTCCCGCTGCACACCGAGGCGGTACGCCGATGGTTCTCGGGAAGCTACGGCCGTACGAACTGACCGTTCCCGGGTACGTCTTCTCACCGAGCCCGCGTGGCCCGCGTCCCCGCGCCGCCGGAGGCAGCCCCGCACGCCTCCTCAGCAGCCGCGCACCCGCACAGGCAGCCCCACGTCCCCGCCGCCCTTCCGCTCCACCACGACCCGGCCTTCGCTCATCCGCGTCGTGAACCGCTCCATCTCCGCCCGACCCCGCTGGTCACCGGTGTCCCTGATGACCACGCCCCCTCCCGTGCGCCCGGCGACCGGTGCCCACACCTCCAGCGCCAACCCGCCGTCCTCGCCGGTCACGGGAAGCACGGCGCCGGCCCGCGCCAGCACGGGGACACGGGACAGGGGGGCGTCCAGCAGCACACGGCTGTGCCCGTCGTAGCCTCTGCCGGTGGCGGTGTCGTACCACCGTCCGCGCGGCAGCCGCACCGCCCTGCGGTCCGCTCCGGGCTCCAGTACGGGCGCGACCAGCAGGCAGTCCCCGAGCAGGAACGCGTCCTCGCAGTCCCGCAACGCCCGGTCCCCCGGGGCAGCCCACCACACCGGACGCACGTAGGGCGCACCCGTGAGGCGGGCCAGATGAGCCAGCGTCACGAAATACGGCAGCAGCCGCTCCCGTGACGCCAAAGCGGCCTTCGCGTGGGCGAGCACCTGCGGACCGAAATCATCCTCCGCCCCCGACGACGGCTCCCCGCGTCCGAGAGGCACAGGAGACGCGGTACGGAACAGCGGCAGGTGTGCGCCCAGTTGCAGCCCGCGCAGATACAGCTCAGGGGAGTGCGCACCGCCCGACCCGCCGACGTCCGTTCCCGAGTACGGCACTCCGCACAACCCGAGACCGAGCGCCAGCGACAGCGAGGCACGCAGCCCCGGCCAGCCCGCGGGCACATCCTCCGCGTACGTCCCGCCGTACCTCTGGGCACCGGCCCAGCGCGCACTCGAGAAGAGAAACGGCCGTTCCCGGGAACGCCCGTCGAGCAGCGCCTCGTAATGAACCCGTGGTACCCCAAGGGGATCGACACCGCCGGACTCCGGATGAGCCCCCTTCCGGTCCTCCTGGTGATCCCCCGCGAGCCAGACACCGGAGAAGCCCTCGGCCGGGCGCTCCCCGTACGGCGTTCCCCGCGCAGCACGCGCGCCTGCACCGTTGCACTCCGAAGCACCGGTTCCCGCCGACCGCACGATCTTGCCCGAGTGCTTCCCCGGTGCGACGCCCACCAAGGTCTCCGTAGTCGCACGACCGTCGTACAAGTCGTTCCCGGGAACAACACCTGCCCCACCAGGGCGAAGCACCGACACCAGCCGCACCCCCGACGCCCCTAAGTCCGCCAGAAGCCCCGCCGCCCCGTCGCCGGTGCTCGAATCCGCGCCCGCATCGACATGCACCGCGGACACCACCGGCCCCCGTCCCTCCATGCCCGTGTCGACCTGCCGTACCCCGCCCGCCCCGCCACCCGCCTGCCACACGTGCTGCACCCCCAGCGCCCAGGCCGGTGGCAGCACCGGCGCACCCGTCAGTGCGGTCCAGCCCCGCAGCACACGGGACGGCGTACCGGCGACCACCCAGCAGCGCACCGGCCCACCCGCCATCCGCAGCTCACTGGTGCCCACCCGGTCGTGCCCGGACCCGGCGCCCTCCTCGCCCTCCCGGAGCGTCATCCGCCCCTCCCACGTGTTGTCGTGGAAGACGAGATGCGTGCCGGAGTCCGAGACGACGACGTGCACCGGCGCGGCCGCGGGGCGCGCCTCTTCCCCCGGCGTGGAGCCCCCGCCGAGACCGGCCCTCCCCAGCGGATAGGTGCCGTCCCTCAGCCGGAGCCCCGAGGGCTGCCCGCCGAGTCCGAAGAAGCGCGCGTCCGCCGGCACCTCGGCCCGCTGCGACCAGCGCGCCGGGCCCCCGTCGGCGGGCTCCCACCAGCGCGGCGGCAGGTCCCGGCGCAGCACAGCGCCCCCCGGCGTACGGACCTCGACCGCACCGTCCCGGGACACGGCGACCGTGAGGCGCTCCGAGACCACCTGCCAGCCGCCGTCCTTGTCCGGCTCCAGCTCCGCCCTCGTATCCGGCTCGGGACAGGCGCCGGCGAGCGCGTACGACGGCTCAGGACCCGCGCCGTCCCAGCCCCAGAACACCGCGCCGCCCGCCGCGACCATCACCCGCAGCTCGGAACGGGCGAACCGCATCACCCCGCCGCCCGGCCGTGGCTCCACCCCCGTCACGACACCGGGCACGCGAGCCCGCTCGGGCCCCCGACGCCGCTCCCAGGCGTCCGTACGACGACGCCGCCACGCCAGGGAAGCGAAGCGCAGCTTCCGCACCATGCCGACGAGTATCACCGAGCGCACCAGGTCACGACCGTTCATGCGGCACACCCTGCCACCCGGCCGGACACACCCGGGCGGCGTTCAACTGCCGTTCATCCGTGGTGTGCGCACATGACAGAACCCCCGACTGTGGGGGACCCGCCCTGGTGCCCGGGACGATCACATGGCATCGTCCCTTTCAGCCGCCTCGTGCGCACACCCTTCGCACGTGCGCGCCATACACGCACACCACGCGTACAGCCCGGGAGCCGCCCCATGACCTCAGCAGCGAACACCGCGCCCCTCTGGCAGCCGGACGCGGACCGCATCGCAGCCGCCGCAGTCACCCGCTTCCAGAGCTGGGCGGCCGAGCGGTACGGAGCACCCGCCGACGGCGGGTACGCGGCGCTGCACCGCTGGTCGGTCGAGGAGCTCGACAGCTTCTGGAAGGCCGTCGTCGACTGGTTCGACGTGCGGTTCTCCACCCCGTACGACGCCGTCCTCGCCGACCGTTCCATGCCCGGCGCCCAGTGGTTCCCGGGAGCCACCCTCAACTACGCGGAACACGCCCTGCGCACCGCCGAGGACCCGTCCCGCGCCGACGACCCGGCCCTCCTGTACGTCGACGAGACCCACGAACCCACCCCCGTGAGCTGGTCCCGGCTGCGCCGCGAGGTCGGCTCGCTCGCCGCCGAGCTGCGCGCCCTCGGCGTACGCCCCGGAGACCGCGTCAGCGGATACCTCCCCAACATCCCCCAGGCCACCGTCGCCCTGCTCGCGACCGCCGCCGTCGGCGGAGTCTGGACCTCCTGCGCTCCCGACTTCGGCGCCCGCAGCGTCCTCGACCGCTTCCAGCAGGTCGAGCCCGTCGTCCTGTTCGCCGTCGACGGCTACCGCTACGGCGGCAAGCGGCACGACCGTACGGAGACCGTCGCCGAACTCCGCCGCGAGCTGCCCACCCTGCGCGCCGTCGTCCACATCCCCCTGCTCGGCACCGAAGCCCCCGAAGGCGCCCTCGACTGGTCCGCCCTCACCTCCGCCGACACCGAGCCAGTCTTCGAACAGGTGCCCTTCGAGCACCCCCTGTGGGTCCTGTACTCCTCCGGCACCACCGGCCTCCCGAAGGCCATCGTGCAGTCCCAGGGCGGCATCCTCCTCGAACACTTCAAGCAGATCGGCCTCCACTGCGACCTCGGCCCCGAGGACCGCTTCTTCTGGTTCACCTCCACGGGCTGGATGATGTGGAACTTCCTCGTCTCCGGCCTGCTCACGGGCACCACGGTCGTCCTGTACGACGGCAGCCCCGGCTATCCCGGAACAGGCGCCCAGTGGCGCGTCGCCGAACTCACCGGGGCGACCCTCTTCGGCACCTCGGCCGCGTACGTCATGGCCTGCGCCAAGGCGGACGTCCACCCCGCCCGCGACCACGACCTCTCCAAGGTCAAGTGCGTCGCCACCACCGGGTCGCCGCTCCCGCCCGACGGCTTCCGCTGGCTCCACGACGAGGTCGCGTCCGATCTGTGGATCGCCTCCGTGAGCGGCGGAACGGACGTGTGCAGCTGCTTCGCCGGCGCCGTACCGACGCTCCCCGTCCACATCGGGGAACTCCAGGCCGCCTGCCTCGGCACCGACCTCCAGGCCTGGGACCCCCAGGGCAAGCCGCTGACCGGCGAGGTCGGCGAACTGGTCGTCACCAACCCCATGCCGTCCATGCCGGTCCACTTCTGGAACGACCCCGACGGCAGCCGTTACCACGACAGCTACTTCGACACCTACCCCGGTGTGTGGCGGCACGGCGACTGGATCACGATCACCGACCACGGCTCCGTGGTCATCCACGGCCGCTCCGACTCCACGCTCAACCGCCAGGGCGTCCGCATGGGCTCGGCCGACATCTACGAGGTCGTCGAGCGGCTGCCGGAGATCAAGGAATCCCTGGTCATCGGTCTGGAAGAGCCGGACGGCGGCTACTGGATGCCCCTTTTCGTCCACCTCGCAGCGGGTGCCTCCCTCGACGACGCCCTGCGCACCCGCATCAAGCAGGCCATCCGGACCGAGCTCTCACCGCGCCACGTCCCCGACGAGATCATCGAGGTGCCGGGCGTCCCGCACACCCTCACCGGCAAGCGCATCGAGGTCCCCGTGAAGCGACTCCTGCAAGGCACACCGCTCGCCAAAGCGGTCAACGCCGGCTCCGTCGACAACCTGGAGCTGCTGCACTTCTACGAGGCCCTGGCCCGCGCCCGCCGCTGACGAGCGATGCCCCGAGGGTCACGCGGAGTCCCGTTGTCAGTGCGGTCGGTTACGGTGAGTGAGCAATGATCGACTGCGCTCAGGGGGAATCATGGCGCGCACCAAGTCCACGAAGCACCACAGGAGCAGGACGATGCGGCGTACGCTCCGCCGCGAGGTTCCCAGCACCGTCGGCCTGCTGGCCGACGAGCACGACTTCACGGCCATGAGGCGCTACGCCACCTTCACCTTCGACGACCACGGGGCCTACCTCCGGGAAGTGGACGGGCTGCTACGAGCCCTCGCCGCCCAGGGCGTGCACACGACGGTCGCGCTCTTCGACCCCGAAGACTTCCTGGAGTACTGCCACGCCAGCGGCATCGACCCCGACACGGTGGAGAGCCGCACCCGCTTCACCGCGGAGGTCGCCGCCGCGGGCGCCTGCGTCCCCTACACCGGCCAGCCGCTCGACGCCATCGTGCCCCTGCTGGTGAACGAGGCCGTCCGTCAGGCGACCTGGCAGTACGCCACCCTGCTCCTGGCCCGCCTCGGCGACTGCGCCGAGTGCGGCGAGGACATCGGCAGGGAAGCCCTCGGCCGGGCTCAGCGTCTGATCACGCGCTTGCTCGAACAGGCCGGCCCCGGCAGCCACCACCTCGTCTGCAGCGTCCCCGCCGAAGAGGAACAACTCCTCGCCGTACTTCACGCGGAGCGCACCGCGCACGAACCCGTCCAACTGCCCGAGGCCGAGGCCGCCGAGTTCGTTACGGTCCTCGCCGCCGGCATCGCCGTGGAACGGCCCGGGGGAGTGGTACTGCGGACCACCGAGCCCGGCGCCCCGGACCGGCTCCACGGCTGGCGACTGCAACGCGGCCGCCTGGTCGCGCTCACCGCGGGCGAGGTCTTCAGTGCCTACTGCACCGACGCCGACACCGGCGAACCCGTATCACCGGAGCCCGGCGTCGAGTACTGCCCCGGCTTCGACATCGAGGAGCCGGACACGCACCACTGAAACGCCCGAGGGGCTCCCGGCCATTCGGCCGGAAGCCCCTCGGAGCGGCACGTGACAACCGCAGGTCACTCGCCGGAAAGCACCGCCTGCGCGGCCGCCCGCGCCTCGTCGGCCGTGTCCGTGGCACGCGCCGCCGCGGCCGCCCGCTCGCACTGGGCGAGCGTGTGCTTCGCCAGCGTCGCGCGGACATAGGGAATGGCCTTGGCGCCCATCGAGAGGGAGGTGACACCCAGACCCGTCAGTACACACGCCAGCAGCGGATCCGCCGCGGCCTCACCGCACACGCCACAGCTCTTGCCCTCGGCCTTGGCGGCGTCGGCCGACGCCGCCACCAGGTCGAGCAGCGCCGGCTGCCACGGGTCCTGCAACCTCGACACCGCACCGACCTGCCGGTCCGCAGCGAACGTGTACTGCGCCAGGTCGTTCGTCCCCAGCGACAGGAACTCCACCTCCTGCAGCACCGAGCGCGCCCGCAGCGCGGCGGAAGGAATCTCCACCATCGCGCCGAACTTCGCCCGCAGCCCGGCCGCACGGCACGCGTCGGCGAACGCCTTGGCGTCCGTACGGTCCGCCACCATCGGAGCCATGACCTCGAGGTACACCGGCAGGCCCTCGGCAGCCTTGGCCAGCGCGGTCAGTTGCGTCCGCAGCACGTCCGGGTGGTCGAGCAGCGACCGCAGCCCCCGCACACCGAGAGCCGGGTTGGGCTCCTCGGCCGGGGTCAGGAAGTCGAGCGGCTTGTCGGCGCCCGCGTCGAGCACCCGCACGACCACACGCCCCTCGGGAAACGCCTCCAGCACCGCCCGGTACGCCTCGACCTGCTTCTCCTCGGACGGGGCCTGCTTGCTGTCGTCGAGGAAGAGGAACTCCGTGCGGAACAGACCGACCCCCTCGGCGCCCGCCTCGACCGCCGCCGGTACATCGGCAGGACCACCGATGTTGGCGAGCAGCGGCACCTTGTGACCGTCGGACGTCGCGCCGGGCCCCGTGGAGGCCGAAAGGGCGGCCCTGCGCGCTGCCGCAGCAGCCTCCAGCTCCGCACGCTTCTCGGCGGTGGGCTCGACGAAGATCTCACCCGTGCTGCCGTCCACCGCGACGACCGTGCCCTCGGCCAGCTCACCGGCGCCCGGCAGAGCCACCACGGCCGGCACACCGAGCGCCCGCGCCAGGATCGCGCTGTGGCTGGTCGGCCCGCCCTCCTCGGTCACGAAACCAAGAACCAGCGTGGGGTCCAGCAGCGCCGTGTCGGCGGGCGCGAGGTCCCGCGCGATGAGCACGTACGGCTCGTCACTGTCCGGCACACCCGGCATCGGAACACCCAGCAGGCGCGCGACGATGCGATTCCGCACGTCGTCGAGGTCGGCGACACGCCCCGCCAGGTACTCACCGGCGTTGGCCAGCAGAGCCCGGTAGGCGGCAAAGGCGTCGTACACCCCGCGCTCGGCCGTGCTGCCCACGGCGATGCGACGGTCCACATCAGCCATCAGCTCGGGATCCTGCGCCATCATGGCCTGCGCCTCGAGCACGTGCTGTGCCTCGCCGCCCGCCAGGTTGCCGCGCGCAATCAGGTCGGCCGCCACAGCCTCCACGGCCTGACGGGCGCGCCCCTGTTCGCGCTCCGCCTCGTCCGCCGGAATCTGCTTGGCCGGCGGCTCCAGAACCGCCGTGCCCATGTGCCGCACCTCGCCGATCGCCACACCGTGGCTCACGCCGACGCCTCGCAGCGTTGTCTCCATTTCACCGTCTCCGCTATATGCGGCGGGACCCTGTCCGGTCCCCCCGCGATGGATGTCGAACCCGTGGCCGCCATTACGGCGCCGACGTCACTGCCAGCTGAAGAGCGGCTCGCCGGCCTTCACATCGCCGTCCTCCACGAGGCCGGCGAGGGAGTCCGCGGTGGCTTCGAGCGCTACGACCGGGCACACGGGCGACTTCCCGGCCTCTTCGACGGCCGCCGGGTTCCACCGCACGATCGACTGGCCGCGCGTCACCGAGTCCCCCTTGTTCACGAGCAGCTCGAAGCCTTCCCCATTGAGCTGCACGGTGTCGATGCCCAGGTGCGTGAGCACTCCGTGCCCAGCGGCGTCCACCACGACGAACGCGTGCGGGTGCAGGGAGACGATGACGCCGTCCACGGGGGCGACGGCCTCCGAGGGCTCACGCACGGGGTCGATCGCGGTGCCGGGACCGACCATCGCACCGGAGAACACCGGGTCGGGGACTGCGGCGAGTCCGATGGCGCGTCCGGCAAGCGGGGACGTCACGCTGGTCATGGGGGCCTCCCAGGGGTGGAGAGTTCGTGTGCCGCCGTCGCCATGTGTCCACGACGGCGTACTTTTCAGAAGGGTAAGACACGAGAAGTCCCAGTTCCGCACGAGAGCGGGCGCTTGGCGGACCTAGGGGTGCACCGGCAACGGTTTGCCTCGTCTGCCGGAGGGATGTACTGTCGTAGACCTGCTTGAGACCAGCACGCACTCCGTTGTGAGTCGCCGGTCGGCAGCTTCCGACAGGTCTAAACCATATCCCCAACCTGAGCCTCCGCATGCGCGCAGTGCAGTGGTCGGGGAGACGGAAAAGGACTGGTAGAGTCGGAATCGCCGGAAAGGGAAACGCGAAAGCGAAGAACTGAAAAGCGCCGAGGAAGTCGGACGCGAAAGAGTCTGATAGAGTCGGAAACACGAAATGCCGAACGAAAGCCCGGAGGAAAGCCCGAGAGGGTGAGTA